>DAOVAY010000002.1 GCA_030670795.1 Methanobacteriota archaeon
GATGTTGTGGACTGGACCTATGGAAATCTCATTTTCAACAGTCCCCGCACTAACCACAATCACACTCAAAAGCATCAGTGTTCCCACAATAACTACAGCACTTTTCTTCATTCGACTCATCTCCAGAGTTGTACATATCTAATATTTTGAATTATTTAAAGATTCCTCTAAATTGTATCATGTGGTAATGATTTTCATTATTATTTTGTTAATATCCTTTACCAATCCACAACCCAAACAGAATCCGCAGGGACGTGCACCCAGTAGCCTTCACCGGGCTTCATCATGTAAGAATCAGAAAGCTGGGTTAGCCTATATGGATTCATCGCATCGTACCCTACTACTGTATCATAACCTGTTCCAGCAAGGGCGTCGGCGATCGTCTTCTCGGAGAAAGCAGGATAGCTGACAAGGTTCCACCCCGTGTACAGATTGATAATCGTAGAGGTTGGAATAGGCCCAGTGACAGTCAAATTAACATTAGGTTCAGTGATGTTAATCCAGAATCCAACTTTGTGATTTATTGTATCAAAATCGTTCAGAGAATCTGGTTTGTAGGTGTTGTGCGACTTCCAAGGTTCAGGGCTTAGAGTGTCGTAGGTTTGGATGATGTCCCATTTACCGTTGATTGAGCTGAACACTTGGTCTATTGATTCGTTGGATTGTTCAAGTGGTATGGAAATAAGATTCCAGCCCATTTGCAGAGGTATCTCCACTGCAGTGTCGATTACATTTAAATTAACGTAAATGACAACGGAATCTTCGTTCGGATCGTTGCTTTGGATAGTGAAATTAGCCTGGTAGAATCCCAGAGTAAGTGTTGTGGTATTTACGGTGACAGTGTGATTTGCATTCTCAAAGGGAAGGAGAGAGCCAGTTAATGGAGACACAGTTAACCAATCAGGCCACAATGTATTGTTTCCTATTTGAATGTCATCTATCCACATGTAATCAGGATTGCCGACAGAGCTTATTCCAAATTGGAGAGATTTAATGTCCGAAGACGGACTCCTAAACCCTCCATCATCTATAATTAATACGCCATTATGCCAACAATCAAAGGTGTTGTTGTTAAAGTCATGTATAATTATCATATCATTCCATGAGTTGGCAACGTAACTAACTCCAGTATTTATCCAGCTTCCTGCATAATATTTAATAAAGCCGTCATCTCTAAATCCTATATATGCAGCAGTTTGACTATCGTCAAAATTACCAACGCTATTCTGAGTGAGAAGATATCCAAATATAGTCGTGCTAGTTGGATATACACTGAAATAATATGGTTCATCAGTAAACCCTCCGGGGATGTCATGATGGCAGAAACCGAACCATACGGAAGGGCTTAGTAAATACATGCTGTGCGGTCCGGATTTCGAACGCTGGTCATCAACTTCACACGCTAGTGGAATATAATTTGACTGTGTGTCAGGCACCCAATTAATCGGTGGACTTGTGCCCTCTACCTCACTATCAAAATTGTCACTAAAGAAAATATTAGATTGATAATCTCCTATAATATCGTAATAGAGATCTGCCAATCCATCGTTTCCAACAGATAGATCATCTGAATCCGTCATTCCTGTCTGAACAACAAAATCAAATCCACTAGGGCTTACCCTGATATCGGGTTGGTCAGTGATGTTGACGGTCATGTTCAACCAGTTGTTCAAGGTGAATGTCTCTCCTGCCACTGGGACGGCGTACAGGGTCAACGTGTATTGGGCTGCTAGGGGCGGTACCCACCCAAAGGATACTGTATCTTGGCTTCCTGAGAGAATGCTCGATATCACAGTAGAATTCTCCAGCCCGAAGTCCACGAGCAGCCTGACTTCAACGTTTGTCTCCTCATTCAATCCCAGGTTCAGAATTGTACCATTCACCCATTGTTTCTTTCCTGTATCCAAATTGCCTTCTATGGTCATGTCATGGATACAGATATCATGGGGCGCAGAAACGACTGTCAGGTTGACAGGTACTATTGTAGGGTCCTCCTCAGGATCATTGTTCAAGATTGTGATATTGGCGTGGTAAAGGCCCGGTGTTAGGGTCGTGGTGTTCACCATCACTGTGTGGTTGACAACTCCAAAAGGAGCAATTGAGCCTTTAAGGGGAGTCACAGATAGCCAATCAGGCCAAATGGGAGTTTTATTTGCTATTTGAATGTCATCTATCCACATGTAATCAGGATTGCCGACAGAGCTTATTCCAAATTGGAGAGATTTAATGTCCGAAGACGGACTCCTAAACCCTCCATCATCTATAATTAATACACCATTATGCCAACAATCAAAAGTATTGTTGTTAAAGTCATGTATAATTATCATATCATTCCATGAGTTGGCAACGTAACTAACTCCAGTATTTATCCAGCTTCCTGCATAATATTTAATATTGCCGTCATTTCTAAATCCGATATATGCAGCAGTTTGACTATCGTCAAAATTACCAACGCTATTCTGGGTGAGAAGATATCCATATATAGTCGTGCTAGTTGGATATACACTGAAATAATATGGTTCATCAGTAAACCCTCCGGGGATGTCATGATGGCAGAATCCGAACCATGTTGAAGGGCTTCGTAAATACAAGCTGTGCGGTCCGGATTTCGACTGCTGATCATCAACTTCACACGCTAGTGGATTATAATTTGTCTGTGTGTCAGGCACCCAATTAATCGGTGGACTTGTGCCCTCTACCTCACTATCAAAATTGTCACTAAAGAAAATATTAGTCTGATAATCTTCAATAATGTTATAATTAAGGTCTGCCAATCCATCGTTCCCAATAGACAGATTATCTGAATCCGTCATTCCTGTCTGAACTACAAAATCAAATCCACTAGGGCTTACCCAAATATCAGGTTGGCCAGTGATATTGACTGTCATGTTCCGCCAGTTGTTCAAGGTGAATGTCTCTCCTGCCACTGGGACGGCGTAAAGGGTCAACGTGTATTGGGCAGCTAGGGGCGGTACCCACCCAAAGGATACTGTGTCTTGGCTTCCTGAGAGAATGCTCGATATCACAGTGGAATTCTCCAGCCCGAAGTCCACGAGCAGTCTGACTTCAATATTTGTCTCATTGTTCAATCCTTGGTTCAGAATTGTACCATTCACCCATTGTTTCTTTCCTGCTTCCAAATTGCCTGCTATGGTCATGTTATAAATACAGATATCGTGGAATGTGGAAAGGACTGTTAGGTTGACTGGCACAATCGTGGGATCCTCGTCAGGGTCATTGTTCAAGATTGTGATATTGGCCGTGAAATAGCCGGGAGTCAGAGTGGTGGTGTTCACCATCACCGAGTGATTGACAGCCCCAGAAGGTGCGATTGAACCGCTACCAGGCGATACAGTGAGCCACTCAGGAAGACCAAAGCTAGCATTTTTAGTCAACCAATTTGCGGAGTTCAACATCAGCTTTAACAAGTTAGGGTCGGTCCAAGCGTTAAAAAAGCTATCTTTGCCAACGGTAGCGAAATGGACAGCCATGCCAGAGCCGTAACTCCTGAAGCCCACTTCATCGTTGGCCATGCTACCGTCAACAACGACAGTGGTGCTAGCGTTGGCGGTCATCACACCGAAAGAATGTGGAACGGTCGTAAAGGGCGAGGGAACTCCATCGGTTATAGGATGTGACATCACGATCGTGCATGTCTCATCACCGTTGTTGCCACCACCCCTGGACATTGGAAGCATGGGAGCGATGGTGGAATATCTGCCATTTTGGACATGATAACCTATCCATTCGGTCATTATTATGCCGCCGCCGTTGTTGACGTAATTTTCTATTGAGGTCTGGCCAGCAGCGGGCATGTCATCGTTATAATCATCACCCAAGAACAATATCACAAGGTTGAAGTTAGAAGGATCAGGTGAGCCGGTATAGGTGGAAGGTACACCAGCCTCCGTTACATTGAAGCCGTTTGCGACAAGGGCGTTGATGGCCTCTGTGGACCCGGAGGGCGCTCCATCCAGTAAGAGCACTTTATTTGCCCCCCCTGCCCCTAATATTAAATAATTCAAATCAGTGGTTCCATTATTTCCTATGGTCAGAATGTCGGTATCTGTTTGCCCTAATTCGACTGCGAAATCGAAACCACCAGGATTTACCCAAATATCCGGTTCTGCATTCTGGGCTATTTGTATTAATTCACCTGAGCCAATCGCTGGTGTAGCCATGCTGATAAGCATAACCGTACAAACTATGAAAGGGCTAATCTTTCTCATCTCTTCCTCCTCAACTAAAGAATATATGTATAATCTCATTCTTTAGTCTTTCGCTACCAATCCACAACCCAAACAGTATCCGCGGGAACGTGCACCCAGTAGCCCTCGCCGGGCTTCATCATGTATGAATCCGACAAGGGACTGATATGATACGGTGCACTTGCATTGAAGCCCTCCACGGCATCGTATCCTGTACCTGCCAGGGAGTCGGAAATGCTTTTTTCAACGAGAGAGGGATAACCTATAAAGTCCCAACCTGCCGTCAACGGTATTGAAAGAGTTGAATTGAATTTATCTCCCTTAACGGTAAGCGTTACTCCTGGCTCGGTGATGTTTATCCAGTAAGCCCGCAGATGGTTCATCTCCTCTAAATCGTTCAATGATGCAGGTCGGTTTATGTTATTTGATATCCAAGTTGAATCAGTGGAATTATATGTCTGGATGTAGTCCCATTTTCCCGCGATACTTACAAGGACCGAATCTATTGACCAGTTAAGTTGGCGGACTGGTAAGGAAATCAGGTTCCAGCCTTCTTGGAGTGGGATGTCATGTTCGGTATATTCGAATGGAGCCATCAGAGGGTATTCATCAACGTTAGAACCACCCTGGATATTCGCGTATTTCGTGTCGCCAATGCCGTCGCTGCCTGGTTGATCCTGGTCAGGACCGTGATATAAGTCAATACCGGTGTAATCGGACCAATAGTTACCGCCGGAGGGGTAGCTGTCATCCCAGAAGTTGTTACCTAAATCCCATCCTTGGTCAGTGTTGGTGATGAGGTTGTTGTGATAGATCCTGTTGTTGCTGGAGGGTTCGAGATAGATGCCATTGTCGTTGTTTGAGACAGTGTTGTTTCGGATGGTGTTGTTGCTGGAGGATTCGAGATAGATGCCATTGTCGTTGTTCGAGACAGTGTTGTTCTGGATGGTGTTGTTACTGGAGGGGGAGTCGAGATGGAAGCCATACCAGTTGTACGAGGCACTGTTGTTCTGAATGGTGTTTCTGATGGAGGATTCGAGATAGATGCCATTGATGTTGTTTCTGTTTGCAGTGTTGTTCTGGAGGGTGTTGTTGTTAGAGGAGGAGAGGTAGATGCCATGCGAATTGTTAGTGGCATTGTTGTTTGCTATGATGTTATTATTGGAGTCGACAAGGAAGATGCCATTGACGAAGAAGTTTGTGTGTGCGGTGTTGTTCAGGAGGGTGTTGTTGTTTGAGAAGAAGAGATAGATGCCCTCCCAGCTGTTCCAAAAGACGGTGTTGTTTGCGACTGTGTTGTTGCTGGATACAAGGAGGAAGATACCGAATCTGCTGTTCACAGAAACGATGTTGTCCTTCACTGTGTTGTTATATGATTGAAAGCCGAGGTAGATTCCATGCCAGTTGTTCCAAGAGAACGTGTTGTTCAGGATGGTGATGTTGCTGGAGGGACCGAGATAAATACCATGTCGGTTGTTCGAGTTTGCCGTGTTGTTGGCGATTGTACCATTCTGGGTATTGTATAATATCAATCCAGTGTCCCAAAAATATTCTCCTGAATTACCGTTCGCATCATGTAAATAACAGTTCCTCACTACAAAATAATCTGTTGTATTCCCAATGTAAATACAATAGCCAAAACCATTACCGTTTATATCCCAATCATCAATTATCCAGGGATTCCAAATTGTACCATTGCCAGTAGCCCAATTGACAACCCCATGGGCTGCATCAAATTCTGAATTGGAGTCAATTCTGATCGGAGCATGTGGAATATACGTCACTCCATTGTATATAATCGCCTTTCCTTCAGTATCTTCACCCACATCTATTAAAATGAATGCAGAGCCGAACGTCAGCATGATGGAAAGCCAGATTACACAAATCCGTTTCATCTGTTCCTCCTATTCTTGGAACCTATCGTTTTCTTATCTAATATAATTATCTCTATTTTGTATCATTCAAGAATCCTCTATTTTACCAATCCACAACCCAAATGGTGTCCGCGATTACTTGAAAAAAAGAAGAAAGAGGGTCGATTTTCTCGTAATTAAAAAAAAGGACATACCAGTATTTTATTTCTAATTTCCATTATAACGTTAAAAAGTTGAAGCCACTGGAGGGCTTACATCCTGTCAGACTAAAGGAATGGAGTCTAAGCGCTTTCCGACACATTTTTAATGATAAATTGGCCCTTTACGGAATTCATAACTGACCATGATGCTCTTTAATTATCCTGAGCCTGTATTCTATATCTGTTCTCAATATACCAATACGTAGATTCTTCATTAATTTCATCTTGAAATTGTTAAAGTCAGTAATGGACACTCTCAATCCTACTAGTTTGTCCTGATAGCAAAAGACAACAACTGGTAAATCATCAATGATTACAGTGGAGTGAAATGTCCCTATATACTCCTGCCACGGTTCGAGTTGTTTAATCTCAATATTCATCTTTAATTCATTCATTCTAACACCTCCGTCCCAAAAATGGTAATAAAATGAAAAAGGGAGTGCGGGTGCTTACCCGCACCATTTTTAAGAGATTTTACACCGTCGTAGAAGTAAGTTGTTAGTACTTTTATGTTTCTTCTAGGATTATATTAATCTGGCTAATTAGTTCATTTTTTTGACTATCTTCAAAATAACCACAGATTTTTCCTATGTAATTCCCGTCTTTAAAAAACAACAAGGCGGGAAGTTCATCTAAATTATATTTTACAGCGATTGAATCATCAGTTAGTAATATTTTTCTGTATTTAATGTCCATTCCTTCAAATAACTCTTTAATAGGAATAGAATATAACAAGCACATAATAGAATCATCATTAAAAAACTCCACCGCAGCTAGTTTAGAGCACTCAAGGATTTGTATATTAAATTTATCCTGTGAGATCAAGAATCCTGGATGAACTGGTTGGGCGCCATACCTATCAATAAATAAATCTGAAATTATTCTAGAATCCTCTTCAATTTCCTTTTTGAATTTTAAAAATTCTTCATCTGTTTTTGCTACTTTAATTGCGTCAACAGGACATTCCTTTACACACAATTCACAATTTGTGCATTTCTCGTTATCTATCGCTATTGATGACATCTCATCATCCCAGTAGAAAGCATGAGTTGGACATATCTCAATACCGCCACAGTCTTTCGAATTATCACATATTTTGAAATTTATAAGTACGGACATGTGAAGTTCTATTGGTTTATTCACTTATAAATCTTTCTAGATGAAAACTAATATAACAGAAACTATTTATAAAGTAAATACCATTTCCTAGTATAAAAATTTGAAAGGCAGGGGAATTGGAGGTAAAGGATGGCTTTACTTACTCAACCAAAAGAAGTAAAATATAAAATAATATTGACAGTAGTTCTCTCTGTAATTTTTACAACTATATTTATCTTGATGATTTTTCCAATATTAACAGAATATTTGGGAAGTCTTTCAGTTACAGAATTAGTTGCATTTATCGCGGTTTTGGTTTCTATTGTAGGTATAACATGGCAAATTATACTATATAAAATAAAAAATGTTCCAAGTGTTAATATTGAATTGATTGTTGAAATATCAACTCAAAAAAGGGTAATTATTACAACAAAAATAATCAATGTTGGAGGTTCTGTTGTACAACCTAAACATATATATTTATTAATCGATGAAGGACTTCAAAAAGAAAAGAGAATCGAATTCCCAAAATTGACTGAGCATATAAAAGGAAAATCTGGAGTATTGGATGAATATTGTCAGTTAGTTAAATTTTGTCAGGATGCTGGAGTATCATATCCTAATCATTTAATCGCAGATGAATTCAAAGATTTGTATCATGACTGCCTCCGATTAAACCATTTATCAGATTCGATATTATATATTGCTCCAGGAGAATATTTTTCAGAAGATGTTGTCTTTGCGATGCCAAAAAAAGGAGTATATAGAGTTATTGTCATATTAATTCCGAAAAATGCTGATTGCGTATGCACCAACAAACAATTGATTATTGTGGACGATTAAGGGTGGTAGAGTGATGATTGAATACTATCCTTGGTCAATTAAGGAATTAAATAAGTCCATTGAATTGTATAAACAAGGAAAATTATCAATTCTAGACATTGAAATTGGTGGAAAATGTGAATATACATGTCTATATTGCGATTCTCCAAAAACAGATCCTTCAAGTATCAAGTATAAGGATGTTGAGAGAATAGTAAATAACACCGAACTTAATTGGATTTTTATTTGCGGATTAGGTGAACCTTTACATCAAAATAATAGACGATTCCTTCATAAGATATTGGATTTATGTTATAATAATAATGTTAAGTGCTCTATGTTTACTAATGCTTTTAATCTAGATGATATGATTTTAGATTACTTAGAAAATGATACCTTATTTCTGATGTATAAGTTAGACACCCTGAAACCAGAAAAAATGCAACAGATATATAACACCATTAAATCCGACAAGATACTATTAAATTTAGCTTTATTGGAGAAATATCAGCATGATACTAATAACATGACAAATCTTGCAGCATCAATTGTTCCAACGAAATTAAATATAACCGAAATACCAGAAATTGTGAAAAATTGCGTAGAAAATAATATTTTTCCTTTAATCGGTCAATTAGAATATGCGGGATCAGCTATTGTGAATTTTAAACAATTACAATTATCAGATTCAGAATTAGAAGATTTAAAGGCAAATCTTAAAAATATGCTTGGTGAGGAATACCAGATCCCAATATGCCCATCTACAGTTTGTGGGGTATTAGTTAATTATAATAGTAAAGTGGTGGTTGATAAATCTACTGGGCTGTCGTGTAGTTGGTTTTGGCTAAGAAACCCCGAATTTATAGGATTACTAGATTTTAAATACGATTCAAATTGGGAATTGATAACCCAAAGCATCATTGATTATAGAAACTTAAAAATCTCCAATATTCAAGAGCTAATAAAATTTCATAAACCACTTCCTTTTGGTGGCTGTGGCGGTGATATTATTTATTTATTGTCGACTTATTTAGATATCCATCAACAATTTATTTCTACAAAACATTCTTAATTCCTCTTCCACAGATAATGATTTGCTAGTCATTTTTGGAACAATCATAAAGCACATCTTTTGGTTAATAATATTACCCCTTTTGTCGTGATAGGATTTCTAAGGGTAGTAAACATGCTTCTGTGCTCAAAGAAAGGTGCCTTCCTACTTTCCCAGTAATCATTTTTTCTCCAATTAAAACTACACCCAGCCTATTAAAAAGCAAATCCTCTTAACTTTGTAGGGTAGTTAATCGTTTTACCAATCCACAACCCAAACACTATCTTCCACTAAATGCACCCAATACCCCTCACCAGGCTTCATAACATAGGTTGGACCCACTTCTTTAATCCGATAAGGTTCTCCAAGATCGAATACCTCGACACTATCCGCGGTTGTCCCGAACAGAGCATTCGCTACCGTCATAGTGTCGTTAAGGGTGGGATAACCGACGAGGTTCCAGCCTGCGTATAAGGGAATAGTAGTAGAGGTCGGAATATAACCACTTACCGTCAGGTTCACGCCTCCAGGTTCAGTTATGTTAATCCAGAATCCAACCTTGTGATTTAAGGTATCAAAATCATTCAGGGATTCTGGTTTGTAGGTATTGTTCGTTTTCCAAGGCTCTGGGCTCAGCGGATCGTAGATTTGGATGATGTCCCATTTGCCTGTAATCGAACTTAGTACTTGGTCAAGGGATTCGTCAGATTGTTCAAGGGGTAAAGAAACGAGGTTCCAGCCCTCGTTTAATGTAATGTTGTATGTCGGGTCTGGGAAATCAGGGGAGCGCTTGTACATCACTTGATGGTTAACATTTGTTATTTTGTCCCACCATACAAGATGTTTTGTATCGTTTTCGACTGAAATTCTGGGCCATAAACTCCACCGAGATAGATTATATGATAGCCTTAAATCTGCACTCCAACTAATTCCACTATCATTAGAGCATTTATAATAAACTTCATGATGATCACCATCATCTTGTCTATCATCCCAAACAACATAGACATTATCGCCTTCAACATCAATGCTTGGGGAAGCAATACCAGGTGTAGGCCCTGTAAGTAATTGAGGTGTATTCCAAGTTGCACCATTATCCGTTGAATTTCTATAAAATAATCTATACTCGGGACCTGGCCATGATTCATCCAACCAGATTATATGAATCTGCGATCCATTGACCGCAACTGCTGGCTGTGTACTATCGTTGCTACTATCGGTCAATTTTCTTCCAACATCAGGGGTTCCAAGTCCATCTTCCCAAGTAAATCCATTATCTTTGGTAATCATCCAGTATATTTCCCAATCGCCATCTCTCTCATCACCCCAAACAACTGATATATTAGACTCCTCTCCATCCATATTTATAGAAGTAATTGGAGCAGGTGAGAAGGTAATCCTTCGATCTTCGTCAACTCCTTGTCCATTGTCAAATGTAATTCCTCCGTCAAGGCTCCTGCGATAATATATTTCACCATCTGCTCCATCTCTTTGATCCATCCAAATGATATGAGCATTAGAGATGTTTACAAAAATGTAAGGGCCACCAGCATTAACACCATCAGAACTAATTCTTTTCGTTGGATTCCACGTTTCTCCACCATCCGTTGAATTACGATAGTATACTCCATTCCAACCTTCGTAATCGTTCCACACAAGATGGATGTTGTCATGATAAAGACTAATGTCAGGAAGTCTTACTAAATCTGGACTGCTGGTGAGTGTTTTATTCTGGTTCCACGTTCTGCCACCATCATTTGATTTTCTATAAATTAAATCCACAGCGTCCTGAACCCAAACCACATATATGCTTTCATTCTTGGACACAAGTGCACAATCTTGATTAGTAAAAGTATAGTCGCATAAAGGAATGTCATCGCTCCAACCAGCAGGAGTTCCATTTACTTTCTCCACAGGATTCTGGCTTATGCTAACTGGAACGAACAATGCTGAAAGCATGAACATTCCTATTATGAAGGAGAACAATGTGAAGCCATTTGCACGCTTCAACATTGATGAATATATTCAGCTCCTTATAAATAAAGTTATTGATGAGATTGTCGAAACTATTCATGTTTAGATGTTAATTTAAAAAGAAAATAATTAACAACCCAGTATTGTTTCATGAGCATACTCACATAAAATACAAATAGTAGAAATTACACATAGTTATAGTTACAGCGACCTCTCGTTAAGCCTTAAATAGAACGGAGAGAATTGGTACCTAAAATAAGTACCCAAAGGGGTGAGGAGAAATGGAGAAATATAATAAGAAACCAAAGAAGAAGTTTTCGAGCTTTGTGATAGGGATGTTTATAATATTTTCAGCACTGGCCGTAATGAATATTACAACCATGATTGTACGTGCAGAAACTTGGAATGGGGGGTTAACTATCGAAAATGAAACCGTATGGCGTGAAAATTGTAACATTACCATGCAAAATGGAGACCTTCTCATCAAAAATAATGGTACTCTGGTTTTTAATAATAGTGTAAATTTCACAATTTTATGTAGTTATGCAGGAGAATACGGCATCACAATAGAATCGGGTGGCAAGTTTATAATCAACAGCTCAAGTGCGAATACAAAAATCGTCTCTGACCCAGATAATAAAGACCGCACATACCCCTTCACAAACTCCGGCACCATCGACTTACTCGGGGCGACGGTGGAGCGGGTTTATGGGGACCCGAGCAACAAGAGCACGACCGGGGGTATCAGGAATAATCCCGGAAGCGTTTGTAATTTAACTAATTGTATTATGAAGGATACTGACACCCATGGGCTATATATTGAGGGTAGTTCAGCTAGTGGAGTTGAACTCAACATTGATGGATATGAATTGAAAAATACCACTTCCGGAGTCCTTGATGGTTCAGGAATATGGATAAAAGGAAATTCCACAGTTGAAATAAATGGTGCAGTAATCAAGAATCTGACAAATCATGGCATATATCTTGCTGATGGCTGTAATGACATAACAATAGTGAATAGCACATTTACTAGTAATGGTTATGGAGTCTATATTGACCCCAATGGCACGGTACCTCATGACAATTCGATTTATCATAATAATTTTAAAAGTAATTTAGTTCAAGCTTATGACGGAGGTAATGATAACTTATGGAACAAGAGTTATCCTTGGGCTGGAAACTACTGGGATAATTACACGGGTGTTGACCTCTATAGAACAGAATATCAGAATGTATCTCCAGCTGATGGAATCGGCGATTCGAGTTATGTATTAAGCACTTTAACTGATAATTTTCCATGGAGGTATGAAATCATAAATGGTCGTTTTCAAAGACCAGTAGTACGCATTGAATCCGATAATGATTTTCATTTGTCAGAAGGACGTGGCGTAACTGGAGGAGATGGTTCCGCTTCAAATCCATGGATAATTGAAAGGTTTATTATTAATGGTACTGGAACTGGTCCATGTGTATATGTGAAGGATACAACAGAATATTTTACAGTGAGAAATTGTTATTTACACAATATAACAGGTCAATATTCAGGAATAGAAATAAACAATGTAAGCAATTGTGTAATCAATAATACCAAGGTAAGCTGGATTGAATATAATGGTATTTATGTTACAAAATCTAACGTAACAATTGAGGGATGCACTATTGTAGACTGTAATGGGTGTGGAATTGTTGTGGATGACACATTGGACAAAACGATTCTGATCAAAGATAACATTATTAATAGTAACAATGAAACTGGAATCTATTCTTATAAATCAAAAGTAAACGTCACGAGCAATTACATTTCATCAAATGGTCCTGCTACTAGAACCATGATTGATGATATGGAAAGTGGTGAAGATGGATGGAATACGACAAATAATAGCTTTTGGCATAGAATAAATTCTCAAGGAGATGCGGCAAAAGATTGGCATATTAGTAAAAGTGGGGCATATAGTTGGTGGTATGGAATCGATGAAAATGGAACTTATGACAATAATTCCACAAATAATGGAACTCTAACATATTCATCGATTAACCGAGCTAATGAAACCTCTGCTGGGATATCTTTCTGGAGCTGGGTCGAGACTGATAATGGGAATAATACCGACTTGAGGAAAGTTACTATCAAGAGTGGTCCTAATGAGACAACACACAATATAAGTGGAGAAGATGATGAAACATGGGTACAACACTTTCTAGATGTTTCAGAATTTGTAGGGTCATCTATTGATGTGAAATTTAGTTTTGACACTGTTGATGATTCAAATAATTCATTTCAAGGTTGGTATATTGATGACCTTGAACTAATAACTCCATTTTATATTAAAGATCCAGATGCTGACGGGTGTGGAATTTATATGTACAGAAGTACAAATTGTAATATTACTGATAATAAAATCCGTTCTCAAAAACGATGGGGAATATTAGTAGATGATTTTTCAGAGGGTAATCAAATTATTAGTAATAATATTACTCACGATTCTGTTAGCTATGGAATTTATCTAAAACATTATTCTTCCAACAATTTTGTACAATCCAACGAGATATCATTACCATATATTGCAATGAAGATTGGAGATTATTCTCAAAATAATACGCTATCCAACAACAATATCATTGGTAATTCAACTTCATTAAGTGAAGGAATCACTTTGCTAAAATATTCGAGTAATAATATATTAAAGGATAATACAATCACGAACATATGTAAGCATGGGATAAAACTTGATCGTTCTGGTGGAAATATAATAAAAAGCAACACCATACAGGGTAAAGATTTAATCAATTCATATGGATGTTACATTAATTATTTATCAATGGGTAATAACATATCAAATAATCACCTTTCAAAAAATTATTATGGTGTATATTTTAAGGAGGGTTCAAGTGATAATATAATTTCACAAAATACTATTACTACTAATAAAGATGGAATATTCGTTAGTCATTCATTATTTAATCAAATCAACAATAATATAATCTCACAAAATAGTAGGGATGGCATCTCCATTGAATATTCATCAGGCACAGTAGCAAATAACACAATCACAATATCTTACAACGATACTGGGATTAAATGTAAAAAATCTATGATGTGCATTCTTGATAATACTATAGAATCATTATCTGACAACAGTTTTGGATTGATCATCAACGAAAGCGCTTATGTTGAGATAGGTCGAAACATAATTAAAAATAACACATATGGCGTGTTTGTAAGCTTGAGCACCCCAATTATCTATGGCAATGATATATCTGATAATTATTATGGAATATTTATCGATTCTACAACCTATGATTCTAAACAAACGACCACGGAATTCACAAATGGGAGCCAAGATAATGCAACCTTTTATCCAGGTGGTGCAACGTTAGGGTATGAATTTACGAGAAAAAAGAATATCAACCCCTTCACAGATTACCTTCAGTTACCAAGATTTGGTGTACCCCATTATCAAGCTCTTGGAGCGGTGCATCCTGACGTGCTGTACTTTGAGGATGGTATAGATGGTTACAAGTACTGGATGTACTACACCCCCTTTCCAGGTGATAGTTCTTATAGTGTAGGAGGATATATAGTAGAGAATCCGTGTTTAGTACGTTCCAATGATGGAATAAACTTTACTGATGCAGGGGTAAATAATCCCTTAATCACACCCGGGGAAAATAATGCATGGGATCATTCTTGGTTAGCAGACCCTGATGTCATCAAGGTTGGGAATCAGTGGTATATGTATTATACGGGGGTTAATATGACGGGCGGTCAAAAAAATAATATAGGCATAGCAATCTCAGATGATGGCAAAACATGGACCAAATATTCAGGAAATCCCATTTCAGATAGTTCTTGGTATTCACCCGATTCAACAAAAGCTACGACGCCTTCCGTCTATTATAACTCTACAAATGAAACTTACAAAATGTTATATTCATCTATTGATAACTCAAGTATTGGATTTATTCATATGGCCTATTCTACAAATGGCACAAATTGGACTGTATATGGAAGTAACCCAGTGCTATCGCCAACTCCAGGGACATGGAACGAAAAACTAATGGGTCACCCTGATGTCATATTCCAGGATAATCAATTTAGAATGTATCATGTAGGATCTAAAGGAGGTCATTATAGTCTTGGAGTAATGAACTCTGACCTTATACAAAATGGGACATCGTGGACGAATTATGTAACCAATCCAATTTTGAGCCATGACGTTGCAGAACCTTGGGAAAACAGGTATATATATCGTTCCTCACCAGTAATAGTTGATGGTACTATGAAACTCTATTACAGCGGGTATGGGGCATACCCAAATATCAGTCTAGCTACGGACAGCTTCCCATTAATAAAATTACCAAAGGGTGCGAAGATTATCAATGCTTGTTTTGATCTTAAGGGAAATGAAAGTTATACAAATCCTGGGAGTTATACATCGAATGTGGCATTAGATATAGGAGCAGATGGCGAAATAGAATGGAATCATATTGGCGATTATGGCACTAATATAACAACTATCGATGACTCTAACACGAACATCACATTCACAGAAGCCATTCAAAATTACCTTGATAGTGCAGAAACCAGTAATGGTAACGTTGAAGTTCCTCTAATCATTTCATCTGATACACCAGGTTGGGTGAATTTAACAAATTTAAGTATTAATTGGAACGCACCCATAAACATATCTGGAAACAATTTTATAAGTAACACCTATGGTCTAGATATCACTGCATCATACAACGCTTCCATATATCATAACAACTTTGTCAATACAAATAATGCAGATGATAGCGGAACTAACAATACCTGGGACAATGGCTATCCTTCTGGTGGAAATTACTGGAGCGACTACTATGGTAATGACACGAAATCGGGCGCCAACCAGAACCTATCCGGGAGCGATGGAATTGGAGACACAAATTATACGAATATCGGCAGCGGATCAAGTGTAGACAGGTACCCATTGATGAGAAGCTCTGCAAAATATAACGGGAAATACTTTAGAAAATCAATACGCATAAACAATAATGACGAATTCACTTCCACTCGTGGGGTCACCAGCGGAAATGGGTCTGAATCTAATCCCTGGATAATTGAGGATTATGACATTAATGGCACAGGATATGGATGCTGTATCTATATTGGAAACACCACGGATTATGCAGTCGTGAAAAATAGTGATTTGTTTGATGCTTCTGGGCAGCCTAGTAACGGTTACTACATGAATGCAGGGATTAATCTTTATAATATAACTAATGGCAGTACTGAATACAACAACAATTCTAACAATGCGTGTGGTATCTATCTCTCTACAGCATGTAATAATATTTTATCTACCAACAATGTATCTTCAAATAATGGAGAAGGCTTCAGATTTGACTGGTACAGTTGTAACAACACAGTCACTAACAACACTATTTCAAACAATAACGATGGTATTTATATTACAACTGGATCAAATGACAACACAATTACTGCAAATAATATTTCCTCTAACGATGCTTATGGTATTTTCATTTGTGATGACTCATGTAGCAACAATATTACAGATAATGACATAGCATCAAATGATGACCATGGTGTTTCAATATTGTCATCGAGTTGCGAGAATAATACCGTCTATCATAACTGTTTTTACAATAACAACAATAGTAATGTACAAGCATACGACGTCGGAATTAATAACACATGGGACAACGGGTATCCCTCAGGTGGTAACTACTGGAGCGATTTTAACGGTGTTGATTATTATGGAGGTGCAAATCAGACACTAAATGGTAGCGATGGCATCGGGGATTGGCCTTATAATTTAACTGGTACATCGAGTTCACAGGACAACTATCCACATATGTATCCTGATATGGTTACTTACACATACTGGGCCAAAACTTACAACACTTCAAATAACGACCGTAAGATTAGATCTAGTGAACCAACTTCTGATGGAGGCCTTATTGTAGGTGGTTATACATATACTGCGTCAAGAAATTGGGATTTTCTAGTTCTAAAGTTGTCTTCAAACGGTACTATTGAATGGGAGCAGACCTACGGAGGACCTTATGCTGACGTAGTATATTCCATTATCCAGAGTTCAGATGGCAACTATGTTGTAGCAGGATATACGTGTTCCTATGGAAATAGTTATCAGTTTTGGGTGTTAAAATTAAGTCAAGACAGTGAGGGGGGAGTCATCTGGAATTATACATATGGTGGGAATGGCTGGGATGTGGCGTGTTCGATTCAAGAAACCTTTGCTGACCCATCTACACAATTAAATTCAACTGGCTACATTATTACAGGATACACCACTTCACCTTCTTTTGGTGGAAATGATTTGTGGATCATAAAACTATTTCCAAATGGTACTGTTGACTGGCAGAAAAGATATGGCAGCACCAATCATGAATGTGGTTTATCGATTATACAAACATCTGATGGTGGTTATATTGCATGCGGAAGGACAAAATCATTCGGTGCAAGTAACTATGATGTATGGGTTTTAAAACTTGATGAAGATGGAATCATTGAATGGGAGAAAAGGTATGGTGGAAGTAATTACGACTATGCGACCTCGATACAAGAAACTGACGATGGTTATATCATAGCTGCAAGCACACAATCATTCGGTGGAGGTAATTGGGACTTCTGGGTGTTAAAACTCAATACAAACGGTGCTCTGAGCTGGAGCAAGACATATGGAGGTTCAAATGCAGATATTGCTGAAACAATTAGAGAGACATCAGATGGTGGGTATATAGTAACAGGGAGAACCAATTCATATGGTAAGGGTGGTTACGACGCCTGGACATTAAAGCTGGAGTCTGATGGTGACATAACCTGGCAGAAAACATATGGAGGAAGTGGTACAGAGATAACATATTCAATTTTCGAGACATCGGATAGAGACTACATCATGGTGGGACGCGCCTCCACATTCGGTTCAGACGATGACCTTTGGGTGGTCAAGGTAGGCGCGAATGGTGGAATCACGTTTGATGCTGGTTCCAATGCATATGTAAACGTTACTCCCGTTTCACCAACGAATGCAATCACAACTATTGATGACACTTCAGCGAGCGTAGCCAATACAATTGTTGAGCCAGTACCTCCATATTCAACAACAATGACTGACCCTAACTGTATAACAATCACTCAGGCAACACCGAGCTATGGTTGGTGTCCAGACGACTAGATGAATCTCAGGCTCAACTCTTCCCCAACGGGCGGGGCGACTCCACCAGTCACTAACGTGATAGGCAAACGCTCCGCCCGATTTATATTATATTAATATTCACTATCTTCTATGAGTAAAAAAAGAAAAAAGAGGGACAATCTCTGCAATACGAGATTATTAATTCACCCTGAATTAGATTTTAGCCAGACCGTCGGAAATCGAATCCCCGTGGGTCCGTTTTATTTTTCACCAGTCAACTACCCATACTGTGTCAGCGGGCACGTGCACCCGAGCTTTTTTATTTTAGGATTTTCTCAGCTGGCTCGGGTTCCAAAAGAAAAAACTTCGGAAAATAAGAAAAATCGCCCTCGCCTGCTCGAAAATCAATCACCAATCAACTACCCATACTGTGTCAGCGGGCACGTGCACCCAGTATGCCTCTCCCGGCTTCATCATGTACGTGTCTGCAAGTGGGCTAAGCCGATAAGCTGCGGTTGCGTTGTATCCTTCCACTCCGTCGTAGCCAGTACCTGCCAGTGCGTCTGATATCTGTCTCCCTACCAGGGACGGGTAGCCGACCATATTCCAACCGACCTTGAGGTTAATGGCCGTACTCGAAGGCACAACACCGCTTACGTTAATGTAGCCGTCACCAAGTGAGCCCGCTTCGACATACAACCAAATGCCCATGGATTCATTGACATCGGTGAGATCATTCAACGAGGTCGGTTTGGAAAGCATCCATGATTTCCAGGGGTCAATCGCAACGAATGAGTCGTAATATTCCAATATTGTCCAGGTAGTATTACTATCTTGATCCAGGAGAACGGTTGGTACGGTTGTGTCACTCGGAATCAACGGAAGGGATATGAAGTTCCAACCCTCATGAACTGGGATAAGCGTATCAACAACATCAAGTACAGTCAGATTAACCGGGACAACAACCACCGGTTCCTCGTGGTCCTGGCTGTGTATGCACAGGTAGCTCTGATAGGCTCCCGGCGAAAGTGTGGAAGTGTTGACCGTCAGGTTAACAATTTCCGTGCTCTCGGGTGCAAGGGCTCCCAAGTCATGCGAGACACTGAGCCAATCAACAGGACCGTCGCTGGTGACGACAGCCTGTTTCAAAGCCCCTTGATTGGTGACCGCGTTGGTGATTGTCGGTGTGGGTGGGAAAGCCACGATGGCGATTGCGCTGGTCTCGAGGGTCCCGAAGGAAACCGGGAAGGGTGGTGCGTCATCGTCCATGCCAAGCGTCACATTGGCAATGTAGGTTATACCTATGTAGTAGTATTTTCCGGCCTGCAACGGAACGTTCATCGAGCCAGAGGAGAACCAGCCCTCTCCTGTCCCCGAGCTGGCGATGTGATTCTCCTGAATCAGGCTGTAATCTCCGACGAGTGCGTCACCTTCGTAGACGACATGATATATCTCAGTCGAGTTGGTTATCTCCAACCATATCTTATTCTCCACCAAGAAAGTGGGCGTCGTAACATTGTATATGTTGCCCCAACTCAGGTCGGGAATTGTAGCGTTGAAGAGGTCCCAGCTGCCCACCACATCGGTAAGTTCGCCTACGTCGATGTCGTAGTCCAGGTCTCCGAGACCGTTATTGCCCATCATCATGTTGTCGAGCGCCGTCTGTCCTTCCCAGACCTGGAAATCGAAGCTCTCCGGGCTCACCCAGAGGTCGAGAGGACGTTCGACCCACACGGTCTTCTCATGAATGTTATTGGTAACATTGACGTCTCCGGCCACAGGCGTCGCTTGAACAGCGACGGTGCAGTTGCCCACCATTATCGGCACCGTCCAGTTGAACGTGACCCTTTGACCGTGGCCGGTCTCCAGGAAAGGAATGTATTGGGTCTGCTCAACGGTACCGTTGACCGTCAGGTTGACCTCGATGTTGGTCTCGTTACTCGCGCCCCAGTTTAACACTGTGCCGTTGACCATGATTGTCTTGTTGGCTATTACCCTGTTCGGAGGAGTCATGTTGATGTAACATGGATTATCATTCACATGAAGCCCCTTCACTGCAATGTCTTGTACCGGTAACGGCGGGTCCGGATCGAAATCCTCGACCTTGGCCTGTTCGACAGCAAGGGTGTTGTCGTTCTGTATCCAGACCGTGACGCCGACCTCGTCCGCTATCATGCCCTGGCCCGGGTCTATGAAGAACGACCTGTTGAACCAGGCCTTGTCCCCGGGGTTTGCGCCGGCCGGGAATATTATCTCGCCGATAGCATTCGGCAGCATGTCCCACATGGCCCAGTGATAGGTCGTGAAATACTGCCCTTTGAATCCGAATCTGGGGATGACGTCGATATTGTCCTCCCAGAACCCGAACCTGATCGACAGGTTCGCTCCGGGCGGGATGACCTCGTGGGCCTCCACCACCGCTGATACGGTCTCTGCGGTGAGGTTGCCCGTGGTCCTGATGGAGAACCTGGACAGGTCTCCCAGCGCCTTGTCGAAGTACTCCCTGTAGACGTCGGTTTCGGTAATCTCATGCTGGACATGGAAACCGTCGCAGGCGCACCAGGGCACGCCGCCCAGCCCCCCGTAATAATTATTCCTCACGAACACGTCGTCAATCGAATACATCGATATCGAATCGTTGGCTGCCGGGAACCATGTATGCGGGAACACCGGCGCAACCAATGGATAACCGTATTCCAACAATGCGGGCATAAGGCAGGCCTCGGTCTTGGGGCACCAACTGCATTTCGAATTCGTGAATTCCTCCCACAACACCGTTCTGGTCACGCCAGTATACGGTACGTTGCTCGGTTGATAGGCCCCACCCGGGTTCGCGTCTGCGGTTGCCGGTTCCGAAACCCTTGCGCAGCCCAACAATCCTAACCCACCGATTATCATACCGAGAGCGATGAGTAACGTAAACGCCTTTGTCGCTCTCATTCCCAATTCTGTCATATCTATCACCAATTAACATTCCAAATCGTATCGCTATCCACCCTTATCCAGTAGGCCTCGCCACGCTTTAACACATAGCTTCCGAGCAATACATCTATACCGTAGGGCGCTCCACTGTTATAACCATCGACTCCCGTGGCTCCAGTATCCGCGATGAGGTCGTCAACGTCGTAAAACGAGTCATTCCTGGCAGGGTAACCAACCATGTTCCAGCCTGCCTTCAGATTGACGGCCGTACTAGTCGGTTCGGTGCCTGCAACCCTAATGATTCCGTCTCCGAGCGCGAGGGCATCGGGAATGAATAGCCAGGCACCCATCGTGTTGTTTACCTCATCGAGGTCGTTCAGAGACGATGGTCTAGACTCGCCCCATGCCTTCCAATGATCCTGGCCATCTACAGCGTCATAGTATTGGAGACGTGTCCATGTGGTATCACCGTCCAAATCTGTGAACACCTCTGGAACCGAGTTGTTATCTGGAATAAGCGGTGTCGAAATGAAGTTCCAGCCGATGTTTAAAGGTCCGATGGCATACGTAGACCCAAGCGAGGGCGTGACACTCGTTTGGGTGCTACCATAATCAAATTCCAAAATGAAGTTGGAGAATGGGGTTTCCCAAGTTATTTGTATGTTGTCAAAACCGCCCTGGCAGTCTGTGGTGCTTCCGGCTCCGGTCACCCATGCCCCTATTTTCAAATAATAAGTGGTTGAGGAATCTACAATGCCGATAACATCAATAGGTCCCTGCGAGGTCCACGAGGTTGTTCCGGTCACCGACTGGCTCCAGATCTCAGTACCAATCGTGGGCAGTCCTGGTGTTGAATCGATGAATACATAGAATGTCACATCGGTAACGCTTGCATATTGACTGCATATCCAGTCAAAACTTAACGTTGCTGAGGTGGGCGCACCCGAAGGGATGAATGCCTGTTCCCAGTAGCCGCCCAGTTCCGTGTTGAATTTGTCACTGGTGAATTGCACGTCAACCCACCCGCCCGGATTGCCACCGGCAGGTTGCCAGGTTTCATCAACAAGGGATGTGTAAGCTCCCCAATCGTGTCCGGTCCATCCCGTAGAGCTTGCGTTCAAATTGGGATTTGCAGTCGCTTCAATCGTCGGTCCGCCTCCTCCGGTGATGTTGAGCCACAGCTCTACGATGAGACTGTCCCCATCGGTTATCGCCCCTGCCAATGTGTCATTCCAGGTGAACGTATGTCTGCTTGTGAAGGCTCCAATATTCTCGTCATCTTTTATCGTGGTGTCCAATATTGCCGGGCCGGTGGAGGTGTATAATTTTGCGAAGAGGTATCCGGTGAACGCATTATTTCTCAAATATCCGTTAACCTCGAACGTCCAATCACCGTTGATGGTCGTGTCGGTGAAGGTCTTTGTCGTTTCCCAGGTGTCGATGAGAATATCCCCTATAGCAGATACAGGCACTTCAATATTGTTGGGTTGCCTGTCCATTGGTTTCATGTCCAGGTCCAGGTTTGAGCCGGCCATTTGGGCCTGGAGGAACCATTGGTCATCAATGATATTGTCAATAGAAAAAGGTTGCCTTAAGGTGCAGACCGTTGTCTGGATAAAAGAGTCAGTGGCACTCACCCTGATGATATAATTCGGGCTGTCTGGCAATGTGGTCGTATCCCATGTGTAGATACCATCATTGTTGTCGATTCCACTCTCCAGTGTAAACCAACTAGTTCCGCCGTCCGGGCTGTATTCAACCGTGACATCCAGGGTGGAATTCGCATCCTCATAATCGCCGGCCGTCCAGATGATGTCATAGGAGCCGGGGAGTATCTGGTCCACAGCACCGGGCGTGAGTATATCCACCGAGGGGGGGTGGTCGCCGAAGTTGCCGAAGTCCTCAACTGCGGCTTGATCGACTACCATAGTGCCAAGGTTTTGCACCCATATTGTCACGCCGAGCTCATTGGTCAACCATTCCGGCTCAATAGTGAAGTTTCTGGTTAAGTCTAAAGAATCCCATTGGTCTGCCCCGCTTGGCCATATCGCTTCACCACCAGCATCGGGCAGCATGTCCCACATGGTCCATCTGAACTCGGTCTCTCCATTCGAACCTGTGGTGCCGAATCTGTCCACCACATCAATATGGTCCTCCCACAGGGCGAACTGGACGATAAGGTCGGTCGCGGCGATGGGTTCTACAGCCTCAATGCGAGCCTGAACAGTACCGGTCAAGTTCGCGACATCAAGGCTGCCAGTTGTGGTTATGGTGATGTTGGCAGGAATTGCCAGTCTTTCGTCGAACCATCCGTTGATCGTCGGTCCGTTCGGGATAGGGTCAAAGGATTTTTTATAAATGCCATCGACCTCGGTCCATGGATTTGTGCTTGCTCCGTAATACAATTCCCTCTCAAAGTTTTCCAGACCATTGTAAATGAAAACAGGGTCGTTACCAGCGATGGAAGTATGATAATACAACGGAGCCACTTGTGAGTGGGTGTAGTTTTCCACTGCCGGTTCGAGATAGTTCTTCAAAATCGTGCATTGGCCGCAGTTCCAGTGCGTGAACTCCTCCATTAACACTACCCTTTGGGCGCCTGCCCTCGGCTCTTCCCCCCAATGTATTGATTCGGGCGTGACATGTGGGTTTGGCCCCATTCCGACTGTTTTTATCGTCAGACAGGTCAGAATCAGCATAACCGCCAATGCGGATGCCAAGACCTTTGCCAAGCTCATTTTCACCAATCCACTACCCACGTCGTGTCACTGCCCACCTTTATCCAATAGGCTTCGCCGCGCTTGAGTACGTTGTCCAGGGCCAGGGCCTCGATTCGATATGGTGCCGCCGGATTATACCCCTCGACGTAAGTGGCTCCCGTGTCTGCAATGAGCTGTGTGACGTCATAGGCGGAGTCATTCTGTGCAGGATAACCCACGAGATTCCAGCCCGAGAAAAGTTGAACCAAGGTTCCTGACGGTTCTGACCCGAGCCCAACCGTCAACACCTGATCCCCGGAATTCGATGTCAGATGTATCCAGAATCCCATCGTATTGTTAATGTCGGGCATATCGTTCAGAGCTGCGGGTTTGCCCTTCATGTATGTCTTCCAGGGGTCAACCGGATTATTGGGGTCGTACCACATGATATAATCCCAGGTAGTGTTCCCATCTCCCCAGAGTGCGTCGTCGAATATCGATGATGCATTGCCTGTGGCATCGATCGGGAACGAGACAAACCTCCAGTCCGGGGCTCCGGGGTCCACAATGGGCACGTCATAGTCCCAGAATACATCCCATTCGTCCACCACGTGGGATTGGTCGATAATCTGGGTGCTGTTGGCTTGTACCCAGATGCTCATCCCAAGCTTGTCAATATCCCATTCCGGTTCAATTATGAAATCATAAGTAAGTTCAACCGAAGCTCCGGCGGTCGTTCCGCCCGACCACAGCTCTGTCCCGTTCGCATTTGGTATCATGTCCCACATGGTCCAGTGCCAGGGGTCCACGCCGTTGGGCGCAGACTGGTTGAACCTCTCGAACACGGGAATATCGTCCTCCCAGAGTGCGAACTGGGCCACAAGGTCGGTTGCAACGATGTCCTCCTCTGCCACGAAGTTGGCCGTGACCCTGCCGGTCAGGTTGTTCATGAACAGCGTCCCGGAAGCGTCGATGGAGATGTTCGCCGGTAGCGCAAGCCGCTCGTCTATCAGGTTCTTGAAGTAGGTCTCGTTGGCCTGGGCAGGGAACCATCTGCCGTCGATTCTCATGTGTGGGAGGAAGGCCACTCCATAATAAACACTCCTCGCAAAGTTTTCGAGGGGGTTGTACTCGAACGCCGGGTCGACGGGGAGTACGGTGTGGTGTTTGTAATACAACGGCGCGACGTTGTCATACCCGTAATAGTTTACCACGATGGGGCAGTAACAGGTTTCCGAGGGCACGCAGAGGCCGCAGTGCCAGTTGGTGAACTGCTCGTACATCACGCACCTCTGAACCCCTTTGGGCTCAGGTTCGGGGGTTTCGGTCCCCACAGTCAAACATCCTAACACACTGAATGCCATTAAAACAACAATAAGAATTGCCCAGTGTTTCTTACAATTCATCATACCCACTCCATTACCAATTGATAGTCCATGTCGTATCACTATTTACATTTAACCAATACGCCTCGCCGTGCTTGAGCACGTAACCGCCGGCCAGCACTTCAATATTATACTGCGCTGCCGGGTTGAAACCCTCCACATCCGTGGCACCGGTGTCCGCGATCAGGTCGTTCACGTCGTAGGCAGAATCGTCGGTCGCAGGGTAGCCGACCATGTTCCAGCCTGCTTTGAGGTTAATAACCGTCGTCGTTGGAGCCAGACCACTCACGTTGATGAAACCGTCGCCCAACGAACCCACCTCAACGTACAGCCAGACGCCCATTGATTCATTGACCGCGTATAGGTCGTTCAGCGCAGGCGGTTTAAAGCTCGACCACGACATCCACATTCCCGCATCGTAATATTTCAACCTGGTCCAGGTCGTATCACCGTCTTGGTCGAGAAGTGCTTCCGGTAAGGTCGTATCCAGCGGCATCAACGGCGTCGAAACGTAATTCCACCCTTCCTGCACAGGGATGAGCATATTGGCTAACTGGTGCACGGTAAGGTCCACGGGCACATGAAGCGCATAGACGTCCGGGTCGTTGTTCCAGATGCATAATTGAGTTTGATAATTACCTGGTGCGAGACTGGTGGCATCGGCGGTTAGCATGACGTCCGCCTGCGAAGCCGGGATTATCGTGCCCGAGGTCGGATTCACCGAGAGCCAGCCTCCGGAACCGTCGTTGGTTATCAGCGCTTGGTGAATCGAACCTCTCGGTCTTCTAGGGTTGCTAATCGTAGCCGCCGGAGGTAAGCCGATAGTGTTGCCGTAGGTCCCGGACTCCATCGTTCCGAATGATACTGGATAAGGCACAGGGTCATTGGCCGGCTCCTCGAATCCCCATTCCACGTTGCCCGAATATTGAAACGCGACAACGTAATAGTTACCCACCGCCAGGGGAACGCTTATCGGCCCGGAGGAATACCATTTTTCACCGGTTCCGGAACTCGGTATGTAGGTTTCGTGAATCTTATTGTAAGTGCCTCCGATAGTGGCTCCTTCGTAAACCAGGAAGTATAATTCTCTGTTCCCGGTTATGCCCAGATACATCTTTATCTCGTTCAAGGTCGTGGACGTCGCCACCGAATAAATGTTGCCGCAATCATAGCTGGTGATAGATAAAGTCCCGTACTTCCAGCTGCCGATGATGTCTGCGGTTGACCCGATTTGGATATTGTGGTCGAGGTTAATCAGACCCTGATTGCCCAGTGTCAGGTTGTCGAATCCGACCTCTCCTTCTAAGACGTTGAAATTAAAGTCACCTGGGTTATATGTCATATCAGGAGTTGTTCGGATCTCACACACTTTCTCGTGTATGTTATTTGTGATATTTGCCTCTCCACCTATTATTTCGCACTGGACTCCCACATCATAGAAACCTGCCACCGTGGGCGCGGTCCAATCGAAGGTGACCATCTCACCGTACCCGGGATTAAGAGAGGTAACGTATTTTGTTTGTTCCACCGAGCCCTCTATTAACAGGTCAACCTGAATGTTGGTCTCTACGCTGTCCCCGTAGTTGCACACCGTCCCGTTTACTTGAACGGTCTTCCCTGCCTTGATGTAATTATGTGGTCCCTCGTAAGTGTGCAGTGGGTCGCCGTCGCACTCCAAGCCGTAGGTCGCCAGTTCATGGGCCGGTAAAGGGTCATCCGGTTGGAAGTTCTCGATAGCGGCCTGCTCAACCCTTTGAGTATTATCGTCCTGGATGAAGACGCTGACTCCCAGATTGGCCAAGACCATGCCGGGTTCTATTGTGAACGTCCTGTTGAACCAAGCCTTGTCTCCGGGATTTGCACCCGCTGGGAAGACCGGCTCCCCGACCGCGTCCGGCAGCAGGTCCCACATAGCCCAGTGATAGGTAGAGAAGTATTGGCCCTTGAAGCCGAATCTGGGGATGACGTCGATGTCGGTCTCCCAGAACCCGAACCTTATCACGCGGTTCGGATTTGGCTCGATTGCCTCATGGGCCTCGACGACGACCGAGACCTCTGAAAGACCAAGGTCACCGCTGGTGTTGATCGAGAATCTTGTCAGTTGCCCCAATGCATGGTTGAAATATGACCAGTAAACTTCCCCGCTGCCGCCGCGATGTCTGATCTTGGCGCCGTCCTGGCGGATGTGCGGTACGCCACTAAACATTCCGTAATATTGCCGTCTAGCAAACGCGTCCACCGCGGAATACAGCCAAATTGAATCATTGCTTGCCGGCCACGACATGTGAGGATACAGCGGAGCCACCAATGAATCATTGTAATAATGGTCCAGAACAGGTACGGACGCAGCCTCCACGGCAACGCAGGGACCGCATCTCGAATTCGTGTGGTCTTCCCAAAGTACAGTTCTCAACAATCCAGTGTACGGAATATTGCTGGTTCCGGAACCACCGGGTGCCAAGGCGATTTCGGTGTTCGCCTGGTCGGATGCGATCGTATTCGTAAAGAACGAAAGCCCACTAATGATCATAAGCAGGGCCATCGTCACCCCGTGTATCTTACCGTATTTCATATCAAAACCTCCTCACGGATTCACCGTCCAGACGGCATCCGCTGTAACATGCACCAGATAAGCGTGCCCAGGCTCCATGTCCACCGAGCCCAGATCAGTTTCCTCCCGTATCCTGTACGGCTGGACCGGGTCGAATACCTCAATCATGTCCGCAACTACCGGCAGGGTGATAATCGCCGCTCTCACGGTGGTCGACGGATACCCCACCATGTTCCACCCGGTCTTCAGGTCGATGTTTGTCACGCCAGGATCCGTTCCCGCGACCTTAATGAAACCGTCGCCCAGTGCAATGGCGTCCGGTATGTACAGCCACAGCCCCATCTTATGGTCGGCTGTGTTAAGGTCGTTAAGCGCTGACGGTCTGAAATCGGCCCAGGTCTTCCAGGGATCCAATACATCGAACGCGTCAAAATGCTGGAGCATGGTCCACGTAGTGTCACCGTCAAGGTCGAACAGGCCACCCGGGGCCTCCGTATCATCAGGTATCAACGGGGTCGAGATGAAGTTCCAGCCCACGTTCAGCGGTCCGATATCGTATGTCTGACTGAACGACGGTGTCACACTTGACTGTGTAGCACCGAAGCCCGTCTCCATGATGAAATTCGCTACGGGGGTCTGCCATGAGATGTCGACGTTATCATATCCTGCTATCTCCAGCGTCTGCTTGGAAAGACCGACTTCCAGCACGCCAACCTTCAGGTAATAGGTCGAGGTCGAGGTGACGACTCCGCCAACGTCCAAGGGTCCGACCGATGCCCAGGAGGTCGCGGAATTCACCATCGCGCTCCATATCTCGGTACCTATCGTCGGCGTCCCTCCTTCAGAATCAATGAACACGTAAAAGTATAGGTCAGCAAGATTACTCGGTCCCCATTGACTGCAAATCCAGTCGAAGTTCAGCATCACGTTCTGCGGGGTTCCGGTCGGGGTGAAGGCGTACTCCCAGTACGAACCGCAATCCGGCAAGGGCTCCGGGCCTCCGATCTTATACCAGTAATCGGTGCTCACCCAGCCGCCCGGGTTACCGCCAGCGGGTAGCCATTCCAAGTTGTTGAGGTTCTGCCTCATCCAATGATACGGCTGCCAGCCGTCCGGTCCAGCATTGAATTCGCTAAGGAACTGCTCGAACGTTACAGCTTTGCCCGCGGTCACGTCCAGGCACAGCTCGATTATTAAAGAATCTCCATCAGGTATCACACCGCTGAGGGCTTCGACCCATGTGAACAGGTGGCTGGTCTGGAAGTTCCCGACGTTCTCGTCATCATAGATGTCTGCGTAAAGCGGTGTCACCTGGTCTGATGATGCAAAAACGTTCGCGTAAAGGTAAGCATCGAAACCGTCGTTTCTCAGGTACCCGTTGACGTTGAAGGTCCAGTTGCCGTATATGGTCTTATCACTGAAGGTGCTGGTGGTTTCCCACCTGTCAATAACGTATTGGCCAGTAGCAGTGATTATCGTTGTGATGGTTGTCAGATTCTTCTCGCACGGCATCATGTTAAGGTCAAGGTTTACGGGACCACTAACCTGGAAGTACCATTCGTCATCGGGAATGTTGTCAACCGAAAACGGCTGCCTGAAGGTCCTCACCGCTGTCTCGCCACCGGAATCGGTGGCGCTCAGCCTCATGATATAGTTCACACCGTCGGCCAAAGGCGTTGTGTCCCAGGTGAACGTGCCGTCGTTGTTGGCAGTGCCGCTCTCCAGCACGAACCACGTGCTTCCCCCGTCAGGGCTGTATTCCAGTGTTATGTCCAGCGTGCTGTCGACGTCTTCCAGGTCGGTCGCATCCCAAGTGATGGTCTCGACACCGCCCAATATCTGGTCCTCCCCTGCAGGGTGGGTCATCTCGACGTATGGTTCATGATTGTAAAAGTTACCGAAGTCCTCAACGTGCGCCTGCTCGACTAGCTGGGAGCTATTAGACTGGACCCATATGGACATGCCCACCATATTATCAACGACTTCCCAGGCGGGGTCCAATGTGAAGTTTTGAGTTATTTCCAAGGTGTCCCATTTCTTGGCTCCGTTCGGCCATATCGGTGTTCCGAACGAATCAGGAATTAATTTCCAACAAGCAAATCTGAACTCACCCGATGGCGGTGACCCAGCTGGAGGATCACCGGGATCATAGAATCTCGGGTCGATCTGTATGTGGTCCTCCCAGAGAGCGCATTGCAGGATTAGGTCGGTAATATTTATGTCGTTCACGGCCTCCAGCTGGATAGTTACTGTGCCTGAGCCTCCGGATATGCTGCCAGTAGATGTGATCGAGATGTTTGCGGGTATAGGCAGGCGCTGGTCGAACCACGCGTGTATCTCCGGGTCCTCCGGAACCCCTTCTTCACTATCTGTTCGCCAGCTGCCGTCTATCCACGTGTAGGGATTGGCCGACGAGCCATAGTAAGTCAAGAATCTCTGCACGCAGGGTTCCCAGTTTCGTTGGAATATCGGGTCGCTGCCGCCGTTCGTGTGAATCCATAGCGGCGCTATCTGGTCGAACCCGTACGTGTCGACGGTTCCGTAAAGCCCTGTCCCGCCATTGATTCCCTCTGCCAGCTCATGACAGAAGTGACACGTAACGAAGGTGAACTCCTCCAACATCACGGTTCTAGGCACGCCCGACAGCATTGGTTCTTCTTCGCCAACATCAGAGCACGGCTCTACCTCTGTAGGATTTGATGCCAATCCAACTGTGAATGTAGCAAATACACAGGATATTATCAACGTAACAATGACAATAAATGTCACGCCTCCTCTGATGATTCTCATTCTAATCTCTCCTCCTCTGTAAGTGGTAGTAAATGCAATTATTACCTTATAAAAGTTATTAATTCAGAAATTTTTAATGAGGCCAGACTGGTTAACACCCGGTTCGTCATCTCCTTCTAAATATCGTCATAGCTACAAAGGCCAACATTGCAGCCGCCAATAATGTCCAGAGCCCGAAACCGGGGATTCCGTCTCCTCCACCGTTCGAACCTGTTCCTACAAGTGCATCAATTTCGCTGATCAAAGCCGAGGAGGAGGCTACGCCCACGTTCCTGTAAGTAATAAACCCGTTTTCATCGAGAATTACTATCGTGGGTATGCCGGCCACATCGTAGCCCGACTGGCTGGAAATGTCCGATGTGTCTCTGACTATTGTCCATGTTATGCCATTCTCGGCTGCGTAGGAAGAGAGAAGGGCGTCCGATTCGCTCGGGTCCACATCCACCGACACTATCTCTACCTGAGAATGGCTATATCTATTTTGCACTGTTTTAAGGTGCTCTATTTCAGTAGCGCAGGGTCCGCACCAGGTGGCCATGAAGTCCAGTACTACGACCTTTCCCCTTAAGCTGGAGAGCGTTAGAGAGCCTCCATCAACCACCGGGAGAGTGAAATTATAAGCGAGTTCTTGGCCTTTTGAAGGCGTGTTTGCGAGCATAAAAGCGCTGCTGAAAATCAGAAGAGCGGAGAGCCAAATAGCCAATAACTTTCTCATCCGGTTCACTTTCTGATTACTCCTTAAACGATTGGGCGATAAAAACATTGCGGCTGATTTCAATGATTGGTATTTTGCCTCAAACCAAGAAGGAAAATAGAATAATGAAATAGAGGGCAAAGGACCCCACATAACGAATGCTCATGCCGAATGTGGCTCTCCCCTGACCGACCCATAATTTCTCGATTATTCTTCCGTAATTCCTCTCTGTCCTCAGAAGTTTGATAAACGGAGGTATGTAAGTTATGCACAGGATTAACACAATCGAATAGAACATTGAAATTCCAACATCATATACCTGGTTCGTCACCAATAGAGTCAAGGTTGTAAAGGTCAATATCAGATACAATGTGAAGGTCAGCCAGACGGCTCTTTTTCGTCCGAGTGCAACAACCGTGTTCCTCTCCACTTTCTTATCCACCTCGTAATCGCGCACCTCCTGAAGTATCTGGGCTATTGCACTGCGCATCATTAGCGCCACCAGAAGGAAGAGGGCGCCTATTGAAAAATCAAGCAGAGCCACAAGACAGAACAAATATGGAAAGGTGTTTATGAGGACTCCGTGGCTGAGCACGTCCAGGCCAATTTTGCTTTTGAACCTGAGGGGTTTAGCAGTATAGAAATAAAATACAAATAGGCTGAAGGCAGTAAACAGAAATGCAAGAAAATTGAAATAGAGAGATAACGCCAGTGGTATTATTCCAGTCATAACGAGTAACCCTCTAACTGCTTGAGGAGTGACACTCCCGTTGCACACGGGATTTCTGTGACGTTTCTTCATGTCTAAAGCGTCAATTTGCCTGTCAAAATAATCATTGCTTGCAAAGAGGAATATCTGAGCTGTGAAAACCACTATCAATGCGACATAAATGGGAGGTGTGCTAAGCATCTGTAAAATATAATCCATTGTCATGACCTCATGTATTCTATAAATATTAGGAACAAATGCGAAGAACACAAGGCTAAAGGCAATCATCCACCATTCCTTGACTCTCGATAGGTCGTAAAGGAGAATTCTAGCCCTGTTTCTCGGTTTTTTCTCTCTCATTCTAAACCATCTGGCAAAAGGTAGTTTAATACTATAAATTTACGGTGTTATGATGAACATAGTTATCCACTAATTTTGCCCATTTTTCTTATACATCCACAATCCAAAATAAACAAACCAAACACAAGCTGGAACAACCGATAGTAGCTCCGGAATAGCAACTCCACTCCATCTATCAGATATTGCCCAGCCAACAGTTCCGATAATGGCAACACTAAATGCCAGTATCCCAATAACCCTCATTTTGGGGACTATGAGCAAGCATGCGCCCGTTATAAGAGCCGCCAGCAATAATAACACGAAGAAGGCCACTGAAAAGAATATGTGCAAGGACATCGAATGCTCCGTGAAAACGCCTATGCCTATGAGGGCAATGCAGGCGGCAAGGATCAGACTAATGCCGATTTTAATAGGCCAGTTCATTCCGATGCGCAAATATAGATGTAAACAAAAAATCGCGCAAAGTATTCCGCAAATTATCAATCCGGAATTGAATATCGGCGCAACCGGACGCACTCCCAAATCGCTGAGGGCATTACCTTCAAAGCTGAACCAAGGGGAAAGGGCTATAGAAACCGCTATCGACAACATCGCGATTAAAGGGCCTATGATGGCCAATAACGCAATCCATCTCGATTCTAACGTCTCTTTCCATGCCATGCCAATCATTTATCGAACTTGGACCTGTGCCATCTGAGCGGAGGAGTTTCCCGGCCCTTCCAGGCTTCCACAACCTCTCCAAAGACTGCAAAATGGTCGCCCATCTCCACCGCGTCCTTCTTCTTGCAGACGAACGCCGCTAGAGAACCCGGTATCAAGGGTACATCTTCCTTACCGATGATCGGCTCAATGCCAAGCACGCCGAATTTGTTGGTATCCCTTCCGCTGACAGTACCAAACACCTCCGCGATTCTTTCCTGTCCGTCGCCCAATAGTGACACGCCGAAATAATCGGTTTTTTCCAGCATCTCCCAGGTATGCCTAAGGGGGCTAATGGACACGCACATTATAGGCGGGTCGATTGATATCTGGCACACCCAGGCCGCGGTCATGCCGTTCATCTTCTCTCCTTTTTTGGTAGTGATAATTGCGACAGGATGAGATATGATGGAGAGCACCTGGCTCACTTCAATTGTTTCAAACTCGCTCATGTCAATCACCTTGATTCATTATCTGTTCCAATAGATTCAGGACAACCTCTGCTAATTCTGGTAGAGCTGCCTTTACCTCTGGTGACAGCTCGGTGGAGGAGGACAGGCTCGCCGGTTGAATGGCCGTGATGAATAGGATACCGGGGCAGTTGCCCATCTTCCTGGCCAACTCGATGATGCTCAGGATGTCCACATCGTGAAGAGAATATCCAAGCGTCTTAACGGAATCCACTTCTTCAGGATTGAACGCACGCACCTCACCGGGTTTTCCCCCGAAATCCACCGCATCCACTATGATGGCCGCGTCAAGTCCCTCAAGGGTATACAGGAGGTTAAGGCCCCCGGTGCCCTGGTCGATTATCTGGACATCACTCGGTATAGATTTTTTTAAGATTTCTAAAACCGCTACACCTGCACCATCATCGCCCATCAGAGGGTTGCCTATACATATTACTGCAACTTTCATCTGAGACTTGTATTGATTCGTGTCTTAAAGTCTTATCTTTTCCACTTCACGTCGAGGTAGTGACACGAACAGGATATGCAGGGGTCATAGGCTCGGACAAGCATCTCCAGAAGCAGCTCGATTTCCTCCTCTGGCTTGTCCAGTATTGTAGGCGCAAAGGCCTTGAAGTCCTGATTGATGTTGTTGTGATTCTGGTTTGTTGGGATGACGCAATTGGCCTTCGTGCAGATGCCCTGGTCGTTGAAGGTGTAATCGTGGAAGAGTATTCCACGCGGTACGTCCACCGCGCCCATACCACGGCCTGCTTTGACCTCGACCTTCGGTCTTTCGTCGCGGTTCACGCCCTTCTCGAGCAGTTGGTCGAGCCAGGCAATTGATGTTTCCACATCATTGAAGCACTCGATGAGCTGGGCGACCGAATTCATGAAGGGGTTGTGGCAAACAGGACTGAGTTGAAACTTTGCGGCCCATTGTTTTGCCAAAGGTGATAGCTTGGTATAGTTCAGATTGAGCCTGGCCAGTGCACCGACCATGTATGATTCGCGATTGTGTTTGGTGAATTTTGCAGTGGAGTACGGTACCACGAATTCGTTGGTTATGGACTTGTAATCCTCCACGGGCCATCGTCCGCCGTCCGTCGAACCGATATCACCGTCGTAAATCGCATATTCGTCATCGGCCACGAGTGCGATGAATTCAGTTTCCCTTGTGAAATCGGGTAGTCCACCGGCATTGTCGAGAACGATTTGTGCCACATCCGTGAACGTGGGCACCGCATCCAAAAGGCTCTGCTTAAGACCACGGAGTTCTTTCTCGGAAGGTATAGACGTGAAGCCTCCGGGAACCATGTTGGTCGGATGTGTCGTACGCCCGGCCAGAAGGTCGGACATTTCATTGGCTAACCTGTGTAAACTCACAATTTTTAACACGGCGTCAGGATGGGTTCCGATTAAGGGGAACACACTGCCTACCTTGAAGAGGTCCGGAGCCACGAGATACCCCACGTGGAGCACATGGCTTTGCAGGTTCTCGGCTGCCTTGATCAATCGCCTGAGTATCTCGGTCTGCTCTGAAGTCTCGATTCCAAGGGCCGATTCCGTGGCTTTCAAGGAGGCTTCGGTATGGCCGATGGAACATATGCCACAGATTCTACAAGTTATATGAGCCATCTCGTCCCAGCGTCTTCCTCTTACAATAGATTCAAAGAATCTCGGGGCCTCGGAAACCTGCCACTGAATCTTTTCTATTGACCCGTCCTTTGCATTGAGTACGATGTTACCGTGTCCTTCCACTCTGGTCAAATGTTCCACGTTAATGTTGATTTCAGCCATTCTAGTCACCTCCCTTCCCGGCTTCTTCATATCTGTAGGTGAACATGGTTTTTCTCTGCATTATTGCATCGGCCGTGAGCCCGTACTTCTCCAGAACATCGCTCTGGGCGTTTGAATGCGGGTGACTCACATAACCGCGGCAAGCCTCGCATTCGTTCCCTGCAGACGGACATCTGGCATCACAGCCGGCCCTTGCCAACGGCCCCATGCAGAACTTGCCTATTTCAAACATGCACACGTTCTCCTTCTTCTTGCACTCAACGCACACAGGGTAGTCCGGGATAGGCGGCTTCTTACCTTGAAGGATAGCAATAAGCACTTTTGCAAACTCCCCTTTGTCAATGGGACATCCTGGTATTACATAATCCACTTCCACGACTTCATCCAGTGCCCTGTGTCTCGGTTTCTCGAAGAATGGATTGGTGTCCGCGATGTCATCCGGGTCAGAAACATAGTCCCCATAGACCTCCTGCTTGTTCTCTTCTGAGGTCCATTGATTGCTCAACCGCTGCACTCCGCCCAGATGGGCACAGGCTCCCAGTGCAATGAGTATCTCGGCGTTCTCACGGATTTTCTTCAACCGCTCTACGTCCATGGGTCGGGTGATAGAGCCTTCTACAAAGGCAATGTCATAGTCGTCCGAATGCTCTTTCATGACCTCCCTGAAGGCTACTATGTCGATTAGTTTGACAACCTCGACCACCGCTTCCTCCAGGTTTGCAATCTGAAGCTGGCATCCTTCACAGCTCGAAAAGTCGAAAAACGCTACTCTTGGTTTGTCCATTAGAACGCCTCCGGTAAATCCTTGATGTCTTTATAATTAAATACGGGCCCTTCCTTACAGACGTAAATCCCGTTTATCTGACAATGCCCGCACTTTCCCACACCGCATTTCATGCGTCTTTCAAGGGATACGATGATGTTTTCCTCCGGCATGCCCAGGTCCAACAGATCCTTATTCACAAACCTGTACATTATGGGTGGTCCGACGACAATGGCGATGGTGTTTTGGGGGTCGAATTGCACTTTAGGGATAATGGTCGTTATTACGCCGATTTCGCCCTCCCAAGACTCGTCCTCGGAGCAAGCGTCAACCGTCAACAAGTACCGTATGTCATCGCGCTGTCCCCAGGCGGTCACCTCGTCGCTGAATAACAGCTCACACGGCTCCTTGCATCCATATAGTATAGTAACCTCTCCGTAGTCCCCGCGGTTGTTCAACACGTGATTGAGGAACGACCTCATAGGGACAATGCCCAGGCCTCCGCCGATGAACAGAAGGTTCTTTCCCTTCAGGCCCTCGGCATCGAAATCGTTACCGAACGGACCGCGGATGCCCACCTTATCTCCGGGTTTCATTGTGTGGAGCTTATTGGTCACGTCTCCGACCTTTCTCACAACTATCTCGAAGGTGTCTCCGCCAGGGGCAGAGGATACCGAAAGTGGTGCTTCACCGGTTCCCATCACCGATACCTCGATAAATTGTCCGGGTTGATGTCCCAGTGGTCGACCATCATCCATGGCAATCTCGAAAAGCGTTTCAATATCCGTGAGCTTTTCAACCCTTTTCAATGTGGCTTGCCTCGGGATGTATAGGGCTTCTGCCTCAGGGGCAGAGGCAACGTCTGTCTTGACCGCAATAGGTATTTCGGATTCAATTACCGGTTCTTTGGTGGCATCGGCAAGCGCGTTGAAAAGGTTTACAGGGTCGGCGATGTCGGGGACACACTGCGAGGAGCAGCGGCCGCAACCCACACATGCCAGGAATCCCAGGTTGTCCGGGAGGTATCTTCCCTTTCGGTTGAACCTGTGGCGGTAACGGTTTTCGACTTTCTCCCTGAATATCTCGCCGGTTCCCACCTTTGTGAAATCCCGAAGAAGACAGCCGTCCCATGTTCTTTTTCTCTCGCCGGTCGTAAGGTCCAGGTTGACCTCGTCCGTCACGTCATAACAGAAACAGGTCGGGCAGACCAACGTGCATGAACCGCATGACAGACACTTCGCTGCCTGCTTTGCCCATACGTTACTGTCGTAATTCTTTTCCAGAAGGTCATACCAACCCTTGGGGCTGACCTTTAGGTCGCGCACGGCCTTTCCCGCGATTTGCATTTGAAGACTCTGAGCCTCCTCCATCTCTTCCGGCGTGGCATCCCTTAGGTTTGCAGCCTTGGATAAAAGGTCTGTTCCCGCTTGAGAGCCTGGTGTGACGGCGACTCTGTCGCCCAGGTCTGTCAACATCAGATCGAATGCAATCTCCGGGGGTCCTCCCATGGCCTGTACAAAATTGCCGAAAAACGCCTTTCCGAAACGTTCACCGGCGTCAAACCGATGAGAAGTGTGTTCTTCCTCTTCTGCAGGTATATGTCGTCTACATTCGTATCCAGGAAATATTTGTCCATCTGCTGTATCGCTGAAAGGTCATACGGGTGCACACCGATGATAACCCTCTTCTTGGCAATAGCAGAACCCTCCACTCCATCGGGAGATGACAGGTCGAACGTCATCACAGTTTCATACTGGGGCAGGAAGTACTTTTTGGGCGGCAGTATCGTCACGTCATAGTCCAGACGAAGTTCGGCAGCCGATTCCAACGGTCCGAACGCGAACTTCTCGCCCTTTGATTTCACTCCTTCAACGTCAATCGAATCGTCTTGAATCAATGAGTTGACGAACGCTGAGAAATCCTGTTTTGATAAGATTTTCATTGAATTTCCTCCTCCTTCAATATCTTTACATTAATTATTTGTTAAGCAGGAGGAATAAATTATGATATAAAAACTCATTGTGATATTTTCATGACTTATTCTGGCATGATTTGCTCGTAGAAAAGGAAATGGATTTGTATTGATTCGGCGGCGACTTTCCCCGCACCCGCCGCAAGAATCACAGTGGCAGAACCGGTCACGATGTCCCCGCCGGCCCAAACCCCTTCCTTACTGGTCCGACCGAACTCATCGACCCTAATGTATCCCCATTCGTTGAGTTCCAGGTCTGGCATGGTTGATATCAATAATGGATTCGCCGCCGTTCCTATGCCAATGATCACCGTATCCACTTCTATTGTGTATTCGGTGCCTTCTATCGGAACTGGCCTTCTTCTGCCGGACTCGTCAGGCTCCCCGAGCTCCATTTTTCTCACTTCCATTGCCTGCACCCAACCGTTTTCATCGCCAACTATCCTCACAGGATTTCTCAGCAGGTGGAATTCGATTCCTTCCTCTTTTGCGTGATGCACCTCTTCCTTTCTCGCCGGCATCTGCTCTTCGGCCCTTCTGTAGACGCAGTAGACCCTCTCCGCCCCCAGTCGCATGGCCATCCTCAGGCAATCCATTGCCACGTTCCCTCCGCCAACAACCGCCACTTTCCTACCGTGCATTATGGGGGTGTCATACCTCGGATGAAGATAGGACTTCATCAGATTCGCACGAGTGAGGTACTCATTGGCAGAATACACTCCACAGAGGTTCTCGCCTTCAACCCTGAGAAACTTGGGAAGTCCGGCACCCACACCAATGAACACCGCATCAAAACAATGTTCTGTCAGCAGGTCATCGACCGTTATGGCGGTGCCTATCACGCTGTTTAATTCCAACTTAACGCCCTGTTTGAGCAGATAGTCCACTTCGGCCTCCACAATCCTTTTCGGTAAACGGAATTCGGGGATTCCATACACGAGAACGCCGCCCGGCTTATGGAGGGCTTCGAAAATGGTCACTTCGAATCCCTTCTGAATTAGGTCCCCTGCCACGGTGAGACCGGACGGTCCCGTGCCAATGACCGCGATTTTCTTTCCGTTAGACGGGGCTTTCGGGGGAACCTTCACGAGGTTGTTTTCAAGTTCATAGTCAGCACAGAAGCGTTCCAGTCTGCCAATGGCCACGGGCTCTCCCTTCTTGCCCAGTATGCACGTGGCTTCGCATTGTATCTCCTGAGGGCATACGCGCCCGCAGATTGCCGGAAGAGAATTGGTCTCCTTGATTTTTCTGGCAGCGGCCACGAAATTACCTTCCATGATGAGTTTGATGAATTCGGGTATTTGGACCTTAACGGGACAACCGCCAACGCACAACGGTTTCTTGCATTGAAGACATCTTTCCGCTTCCAGAATTGCGGTTTTCTCGGAATAGCCCAGAGGCACCTCGTCGAAGTTCCTGGCTCGCGCTTGTGGGGGTTGTTCAGGCATCTTTTGCCTAGGTATCTTCATCCTTTCCTTCTCGTCCATCTCAACCATCCATGTCCTGTTTACAGCCCTTGTAATTGAAGAATTGATATGCCAACACTTCGTCATTCAGATAATGGCCACTTCGCTTGAACAACTCCTCCCAATCCACCTCGTGGCCGTCAAACTCCGGTCCGTCCACACACGCATATTTGGTCTCTCCGCCGACCGAGCAACGGCAGCATCCGCACATTCCGGTCCCGTCCACCATCAGGGCGTTTAAAAACACTTTCGTCTTGATGCCATGGGATTTTGTAGCTTCAGACGACATCATCAGCATGAAGTTGCAGCCCATGAATACGGCTCTATCGATTTTCTCACCTTTATCCAGAAGATGTTGAACCGCATCATGGACCTTGCCGGAAATCTCCGTGCTGCCGTCCGAAGTGGTGAGAAATAATTGGTCTGAGACCGCCTTCAACTTATCCAGATTGTATAGAAGATATTGGCCTCTGGCTTCTACAACGGTGATTACTCGGTTCCCCGCTTCCTTCATCGCCCTTGCAATCGGGTATATGCCTCCGATACCGTAACAGCCGCCGCCCAAAAGGACAGTGCCGAAATTGGCTATCTCCGCAGGTTTTCCCAACGGCCCCACCAGGCTTTCCAAGGTATTGCCAACTTCCATCTTTGCCAGCTTCATCGTTGAGACGCCCAATTCCTGAAAGAAAATGGTTACCGTGCCCTTTTCAACGTCCCAATCGGAAACCGTGAAGGGCACGCGCTCGCCCATCTCATCAGGTATGAGAATCACGAACTGACCGGGTTTGACCTTCTCCGCAATTATCGGGGCTTCTATGACCATCTCGTAGATGTTGGGCACCACCGCCTCTTTGCTTACAATCTTGAAGGACTGGCCGACTTCTTTGCAGACGTCCTTTTCGTTCATTGATTTGCCTCCTTCAAAATTCGCAAATCACCAACCTTTTTTGTGAGGTCGGTTCCGCGGTATGAATATTGCGGGTCCTTGTTCTCTTTCAGAATTCTAGGTAGCCATTTACCATCTAAAAATAATTCCTGCATTTCCGGTAGTGTGACTTTCTTCAACTCATCTTTAAATGCTGAGCGTACATCTTCAAGGGTGGAAATATTTTCATTTCCAAATCCTTTCAGCACATCATTTGTAATTACCCAATCCGGTCTGGCTTTCGCGTAAGGCTCGACCGCGGCGTTCAGGCTCCTCAATGTCCCATCGAACGAGAGCACGCTTCCCTCGGTCTCGATGAAGGACAATGCAGGCAGAACAACACTTGCACATTCCGAGGTTTTTGATGCAAAGACATCCTGGATTATTAGGAACTCTGCTTCCTCGATGCCCGCCAGGTGCTGAGTTGTATAAATTGCCTTCAGCTTGCTAATCTCATCTGGCTTCATCAACTTTTCTTCCGTAAAGTCAGACATTCGGTAAAGGTGGGTTACTCCAAGGGCATTTCCTCCCCCTTGGAGCGCTTCCTGAACCACGGAACCCTCTGCCGGCGTACCCACGGCAATATTCGTCGTTCCAAGCACACGTGCCAGTTCGAGCATCATGAAGGCGGCTTCGTTATTCAGGTCACTAGATATGACAAATCCGATGTCGTTCGGCGAATATTTCTTAAGGCCTTCGACAGCATAGTCTATTGCCTCTTCCCATTCAACAGGAATGAGCCAGTCATCTTTCCTGACCAACGGATACTTCAGCCTATCAAAGTGATTTATAATGGGTGCTATGCAAAATCGGCCGAGAACACAAAGCTGGCCGTTCGTGTAAGAAGTGGGGTCTGGAACCGTGGAAACCACCTTTCCCCATTTCACGCCGACCACAATGCCGCAGTTGATGTTGCAGAGGCCGCAGACCGTCTTGACCTCGGAATCCAGCTTGCCGTGCCACTTGGTTCCTCTCGCAGACAAAGCTCCTGTCGGGCAAACGTCCACGCAGGCCCCGCAGAACCTGCAGCCGGTTTCAAGATGGCTCTTTCCGAAGGCGGTGTCTATCCGGGTTTCATGGCCTCGTTTTGTGAAGGCCAGTACGCTCATTTCCCTTATCTCCTCACAAACACGCACGCATCGCCCGCACAGGATGCATAGATTGTAGTCCCGGTCAAAGAACGGGTCCTCTCTCTCCAAGTTCAGGTTCTTGTAATTGAATTCATAATCCACCTTTTCGATCCCAAGGTGTTCTACAATCTCCCTAAGGTCGCAGTCCTCCTTGTTGGGACACAGCTGGCATCCGGTGATCTGACCCGCCTTCATCGGGCATGTGCGGTATTTTTCACATAGCTCTTTGTCGTCACACACGATGCAACTGTTCGGATGTTCGGATAGAAGAAGCAGGACCACGTTTCTCCTGAGATTGTTCAGTTCCTCATCATCTGTTATTACGTCCATGTCGTCGGTCGCGGGGGTGCTGCAGGCCGGTGGGAAACCGCGCATACCCTCGATTTTAACGAGGCAGAGGCGGCAGGCTCCGAAGTTGGGCAGCTGGTCAAGGGTACAGAGGGTGGGAATATAGATTCCGGCGTCTCTTGCGACATCCAGGACAGTCTGGCCTTCTTTGATTTCCACCTCTTTACCGTCAATCTTCAGCCCGAATCACCTCTATGTCTATTTTCTCCACCGCCTTAGCCTTGGGCGGGCAGGACTGGAAACAAATCCCACATTTGATGCACGTAGCTTCGTCAATAACGTGCAGCTGTTTCTTTTCTCCGGATATCGCTTCGACCGGGCACTTGCTGGCACAAATGCCACAGCCTATGCACTTTTCCTCGTTGATGTGATATCTTATCAGACCTTTGCAGACCTGTGCCGGACATCTCGTGTTATCTATGTGCTGTAAATACTCGTCACGGAAATACCGGAGCGTGGTGAGCACGGGGTTTGGTGCCGTGCCTCCCAGAGCACAGAGCGAGCCGTTCTTGACAGTCCAGGCGAGCTGCTCCAGTTTTTCCAGATCCCCAGGTTTGCCCTCGCCACCCTTGATTTTCTCCAGAATTTCCAGCATCCTTTTTGTACCCACGCGGCAGGGAGTGCATTTGCCGCAGGATTCCTGTTGAGTGAATGATAAGAAGTAATGGGCGATATCCACCATACAGGTTTCTTCATCCATCACAATCAACCCGCCGGAGCCCATGATTGAGCCGGCAGAGGTGAGAGATTCGTAATCCACAGGAATATTCTTCTTCTCCGCGGGGATGCAGCCGCCGGACGGTCCGCCTGTTTGCGCGGCCTTCAGTGCTTTTCCGTCCGGTACTCCGCCACCGATGTCAAAGATTATTTTACCCAGCTCGGTGCCCATCGGCACCTCGACCAGGCCGCTGTTGGCTATATTTCCGGTCAGGGCAAACACCGCTGTACCAGTACTTCCCTCGGTGCCGATCGATGCAAACCACTCCGCACCCTTGGACATTATTACCGGAATACTGGCCAATGTCTTGACGTTGTTGATGTTCGTGGGTTTTCCCCAAACGCCAGAAATAGCCGGGAAGGGGGGTCTCGGGCGGGGCATTCCCCTCTCTCCCATTATCGAGGCCATGAGAGCGGTTTCCTCTCCGCAAACAAAGGCCCCTGCCCCCCGCTTTATCTCGATTTCAAAACTTAATCCCGTTTCCAGTATGTTCTGGCCAATAAAACCGTGCTCTTCAGCCTGCTGGAGCGCGCACTCTAATCTCTGAATTGCCAGGGGGTATTCGGCTCTGACATAGACGTATCCCTTGGACGCGCCTATTGCGTATGCGGCGATGATCATGCCCTCCAAGACCGCATGCGGGTCCGCTTCCAGTATGCTCCGGTCCATGAACGCGCCCGGGTCCCCCTCGTCTGCGTTGCATATCAAATACTTTGGTTCGCCTTTTGCATCGCGGCAAAGCTTCCATTTCTTTCCCGCGGGGAAGCCGGCACCGCCCCTGCCTCTCAGACTGGACTTCATCACCTCGTCGATTACTCCCTCCTGTGTCTTGTCCAGTGCTTTTTTCAATCCGGAATAACCGCCTGCAGAAATGTAATCGTCGATGTTCTCCGGGTCAATGTGCCCACAATTACGAAGTATGACTCTTTGTTGGTTCTTATAAAATGGAATGTCCCGGTAATGCGGTATGTGCTCGTTGCTTTTCGGGTCGGTGTACAATAGGCGTTCCACAACCTTTCCGTTCTTTATGTGTGATTCTACAATCTCTGCTACATCCTCAACCTTAACCTCGCAATAGAAAATGCCTTCCGGCTCGACCACGACAATCGGGCCGCGCTGACAGAATCCGTGACATCCTGTCTGTTTTACCCCCACCTCATTGCTCAGACCCGCAGCTTTTATCTGTCTCTCCAGTTCTTCCATGATAAGGGGGGACTTGGACGAAACGCAGCCAGTGCCTCTGCAAACCAGGATGTTGCGGTGTTCAGTCACGGTCCTCCTCCTTTGACTTCTTCTCCTTCAGGGAGCTCAACATCTCGCTGGTGCTGTCCTGGGTCATTTTACCGTGTATTTCATCGTCCAGAACCATCACCGGTGCCAAGGCACAGCAACCCAAACATGCCACTCTCTCCAGACTAACATTGCCATCCGAGGTCGTATCCCCCGGTTCAATCTTCAGGTTACTCTTTAAAACGTCTAAAAGGGGATTGGAGCCCTTGACATGACAGGCGGTTCCCTGGCATATCTTAATCTGATGTAAACCCGGCTTTTTGAATTTAAACTGGGTGTAGAACGTGGCAACTCCGTATATCTTACTCTCAGATATGTCAAGTGCCTCTGCAATTTCATAAATCGTTTCCTCCGATAGATGGCCCTCTTCGGTTTGAATTTCCTGCAATATCGAAATAAGGCTGGCTGGGTCGTTGTGATGCTTATTTACTATCTCTCTGACTACGTCTTTCATTCGCTCTCCTATCAATGATACTGAATATTGCACCGTCTATTTATGGATTAACCTTGACTCCTGTTCTCCTCTCATGGAATCTTTGCCATTCCTCCAACCCAAGTTTTCTGAACCTTTCGTAATCTTTAAGTTTGGCAGGATATTTTTCATACAAC
>DAOVAY010000091.1 GCA_030670795.1 Methanobacteriota archaeon
GATTATACCCTTCCATCGTTTGGCAGCCCTCTGAATCCCCTTGAGCACGTGAACGAGTTCTTTCGGGTCCACCAGATTTGATACCAACAGGTCTGTCAACGAGTCTATGATGACCAATGAATTGTACGCATTCTCGTCCAGAAAATTTACCAGGGATTCGAGCACGTTCTCTTTCGGGGAACCGGAGAATAATCCGCTCTTTCCCTCATGCGGTTCTGTCCATGCCGAAGGAACAATGCTCTTCTGGAAATAACTCGCGGAGAAGTCCTTGAACTTCATCTTTCTCGATAGGGGACCGTAGAAATCGTCGTTGAAGCTCGTTGCAATCTCCCTCAGGATGTCCTCTTTTGAACGCGAGAAAGTGACATAGCAAATGTTATCCGGCAGAGCCGAGAAATCACAAAAATGACCGAGGTAATATATCCCCAGATGGGGGTGCTCTTTCACGACCGATATTTTTGACGCGGAAGTGTACACGAATTCATGTTGACCAGCGCCCACTTCACCCAACAGTAGAACCAGGCTGCCGTCCGGCAACCCACCGTTGATTATGGCGTCAAAATCCGCGACTCCTGTAGGAATCTTCCTCACGTCGTATCCCATCATATCCTCCGACAAGCCAAAGGTAAATGGCATTACTGGATAAAGACATTACGGTTTGTGGTGAATCTCCCGGTTTAAATCAAAATGGGTAGACCGTCGCATACCGTACAAAATGCTAGCACAGTAGCTCGAACCCAGTAAAATTCGAGAGATTAGGTGTGCGGTCTATAGAATGTAAACATACAGGCCACAAAAATGCTGAGTCCAAGGCCTGATTGTTTGCACCAAAGAGTTTTTGTGGTGGATGTAGGATTACATGACGATGTGGTCGGAAGCCTTGACCGAGGGAAGCGACGGCACATACATTGAATTGGACGTGACTCCGGGGAGCGGTAGCCAGTCCATCAAAGGATACGACGAATGGAGAAAGCGGATAAAGGTGTCCGTGAAGGCCGAGGCAAGGAACGGCAGGGCGAATTCCGAACTCATCACCTTTCTGGGGAAGTTCCTGAAGGTCCCTCCCCGGCGAATTAACATTACCTCCGGCGAGACAACCGGCCAGAAGCGCGTGTTGGTCGAAGGCATGGACAAGAAATCAGTGATGGAAAAACTGGGTGAGGTTCTTGGACCCGGATGAGACACTGGAGAAGATGACCAGACTTTTGGAAGACCTCAACGAAATTTCATATGAAATGCCGATAATCGTCGAAGGGCGAATGGACAAGACGGCCCTTAGGAACCTCGGAATCGAAGGTCGGATAATCGTCCTCAACGACGGTCATTCCATTCTGGCAACCGCCGAAGAACTCTCGAAAGACTGGAGGTCGGCGGTAATCCTGATGGACTGGGACAGGAAAGGCGGGCAACTGGCCAAATTGCTGAGGGAATCGCTGGAATCCTGCGACATGAAATATAATACGGATTTCAGGGCCAAAATGTCATATCTGGCCAAGAAGGAGACGAAGGATGTGGAGGGGCTGCCTGGTTTCATAGAGAGATTAAAGGAAGCGACTGGGAAAACAATCTAACTCGTACCCAATATTTTATATTTGATTTAGTATCATGTTCAATCATGAGCAAGGAATTCAGGGCCGGCATGATAGGCGTCGGCTCGATGGGAAAGAACCATGCCAGGGTCTATTCGGAGATGCACGTGCTCTGCGGTATTGCCGATTCCGATATGGCGACGGCGAAACCATTGGCCGAGCGGTTCGGGGTGGAGGCGTATTCCGATTACAAGGACCTGCTGGCCATGGATGATATTGTCGCGGTAAACGTGGCAACGCCGACCCAGACCCATTATCGGATAGTCATGGACGCCATAAACGCAGGCAAGCACGTTCTCGTGGAGAAGCCATTGTGCTCTACCCTTGCCGAATCCGAGGAGGTGGTGAAGGCGGCGGAGAAGGAAGGTCTGGTGCTGGCCGTGGGACTGATAGAGCGGCACAATCCCGTGGTGAAATTCGCAAGGGACGCAATCCAGGAAGACCGCTTCGGCAACGTGGTCACCCTATCGTCCAGAAGGGTCAGCTCCATGCCCGGCCGAATTCGCGACGTGGGCGTGATAATGGACCTGGGCATTCATGATGTTGACGTGATGAGATATCTGGCCTCGAGTCCGGTCACGTCCGTTTACACCCTCGGCGGAACCCGGTCCCAGACGGATTTCGAGGACCACGCGAACATCCTGTTGAACTTCGAGAACGGCATAATGGGGCTAGTGGAGGTGAACTGGCTCACGCCCATGAAGGTCAGGAAGCTTTCCCTCACCTGCCTGAAGAATTACGTGGAGCTGGATTACATGACCCAGAGCGCCAATGTATCTGCCTCGCAGATACCGGAAAAGTTCGATACCGCCGACCTCTACAGGCTCCACATCGAATTCGATGTGAGACACGTGTCCCTGAAGAAGCAGGAACCCTTGAGGAACGAGCTAGAGGACTTCCGGGAAGCGGTGAATAAAGATAGGTTACCACTGGTCACGGGTCCGGATGCGATTAGGACCATACGCGTCTGCCAGGCAGCCTTGGAATCGATGAAGGAAGGCAAGAAGATATCTCTGGAGTGATTGTGATGGCTAGGGTTTACGGTGAGAGCAAGATAGGAAAAAACACATTTGTTGGAGAGGATGTGATAATAGGACATCCGGGCAAGGCAGAGAAAAATCTTCTGTTCGAAGGCCGGCTGAATGACGTAAAAGGCGCGGTGATAGGTGATGATTGCCTAATCCGCGACAGCACCATAATCTACAGCCAGGTTGTGATAGGCGATAAGGTCCGGACAGGTCATTTCGTGCTCATTCGAGAAAATACAGATATCGGACACAATACATTGATCGGTTCCGGAACGATAATCGACGACAATTGCCGGATAGGGTCTAATGTGTCAATCCAGAGCGGTGTTTACATACCGACCAACACGGTAATCGAAGATGACGTCTTCATCGGACCCAGAGTGTGCTTCACCAACGACAAGTTCATGGGCAGGAGAGACATTGAAATGAAAGGCGCTCACGTGGGGAAAGCCGCGCGTATCGGAGCCAACTCGACAATATTGCCAGGATTGAAGATCGGCCATGATTCAGTCATTGGAGCAGGTGCAGTGGTGACACAAGACGTCGGGGAGTATGATATTGTAGCCGGGGTGCCGGCAAAGAAGATCGGTACCGTATCGGAAGAAGAGAGGAAAATCTAGATGATAAACATAGCCAAGCCCCAGCTGAGCGAGGAGGAGGTCAGGGCGGTTACCGACGTGCTCTTATCGGGAAAACTGGCCCAGGGCGAGAAGGTTGCCGAGTTCGAGAAAGCTTTTGCCGCTTTCACGGGTGCCCGGCATGCTGTGGCGGTTGGCAATGGCACGCAGGCCCTTCATGCGGCTCTTCTAGCCAGCGGGGTCCAGACTAGCGACGATGTCATAACCACACCCTTCAGTTTCATATCCAGCGCGACCACGATAGTCCATTGCGGAGGTCGACCGGTTTTCACCGACATCGACCCCCGAACCTTCAACATTAACGTAAACGCAATCGAGGAACTAATAACTCCCAGGACAAAGGCAATCATGCCGGTGCACCTTTTCGGACTGCCCGCTGACCTTGACGAGTTAAGAAAAATCTGTGATGAGAACGGACTCGCACTCATTCAGGATTCGTGCCAGGCCCATGGCGCGTCCATAAACGGCAAGCCCATAGCAACCTACGGAGACGTTTCCACTTTCAGTTTCTACCCGACAAAGAACATGACCACCGGGGAAGGCGGTGCCGTGGTCACGGACGACGATGCCATTGCGGAACACGTCAGGTTGTTGAGGCATCAGGGCCAGAAATCGAGATACGAATATGCCCATGTGGGTTACAATTACCGTATGACGGAAATGGCCGCTGCCATCGGCACGCTCCAGTTGAGGAAATTACCAGAGTGGAACAATAAACGGATCAACAACGCAAAATTCTTCGATGAAGCACTGGCCGGTAACGACAAGATAACAACGCCCTTAGTTCCGGAGGGTTACGGTCACGTCTATCACCAGTACACTATCCGGGTTCAGAACCGGGATGAAGTGGGCAAGCAAATGGCGGAAAACGGGGTCGGAACCGGGATTTACTATCCGCGGGGACTACATCAGCTGGGCCCCCTGGCCGGCTACTGCGACAGGTCAATGCCGAATACTGAAAAGGCGGCGAATGAAGTTTTATCGCTGCCAGTGCATCCTGCCTTGACCGATGAGGAACTGGCTACGGTTGTAGAAGTCACGAAGAAAGCCGTGGAATAGTTACTTTTTATAGCCTATTTTTCTGAGAAAATCCTTCCTCCAG
>DAOVAY010000057.1 GCA_030670795.1 Methanobacteriota archaeon
GACGGTTTCTTCAGTTAATGGGTGAGTTTGTAGGGCTTGCAGTACTTCTAGCGGTAAGGTGAGCACAACTTTCACCGCACCGTATGTGCCTCCGACTCAGGACAACATTAACAATGGAACCACGGTGATTATCAATATCAGGGAGGCAACGTACATTGTTGGTGAAAGAGAATATGACCCAGCACCTAGTAAATTGGCTCTCGTAACAGTATACCCAGAGGGCGTTGATTTCCTATCTGTAACAATGTCTGCTGACCCTGACGTGATAGATCCTGATGTCGAGGAAGATGGAACCACCTTTGGATTTACTGTCGTGGACGTGGAGGTAAAGCTGCACACCGACGCGAACCCCAGTGGGGATCCCGCTTCAGGAATAGATGTCTATGTTACTGTATCACCGGCAGTGCCTGAGATTTCCCCCGCTTCCGCAACCACCGATGCAAACGGGAGGGCACAGTTTACGCTGACATCTACAGACCTTCCAGAAGATGACGGCTCCCAAAACGAGTTCTTGATATCTGTAGATGCGGTTCACCTAACTGATACCAACATAAAGGCTGGAGAGCAGATACTCCGTGTTTACATCATTGATTGGGAACCTCCTGTGGAACCAGGAACACCATTCCCAACGTTCCTAGTGATAGCATCATTGTTCTGCGTTGGCGCAGTAAGTTACGGTGTGATACGTAGAATCAAGAAATAGGGCCTGCTATTGCGGGCCCCCCTCAAATATGGAGGCATAAAAACGGTCTCAAAATATCGGAGTTGATGTGAATGAATCTTCGAACGTACCTAGTGAAACGGACAATACACATGATAATAACAATGTTGATTGTGTTGGTTTTATTGTTCGTACTATATCGACTGATGCCTGGGAGTGCGGCCGCCCAGTTAATGATGAGACCAGGAATGACACAAACTGAAATAGATATGGTGATGGTTAGGTATGGATTCGGAAAATGGGCCGATTTCCCAGGAGAATACACTACAAAACAGCTCGATGTCGGTCAGATTGGTAGATACAGTGTTACGATCAATGCGACTGGAACTTCAGGCACTGACTCTTTCACGACAAACATCGATGTAAATGCTCCTCTGGGTATAGATTTAATACCTCCGGATATACTTGAAATTGGTATGGTTAGCCCATCTGGCATTGGCTCCCCAGCTCAACTATTTGTAAATACTTCTGATGAGAACGCTATACGTTCGATAGACGCCACCATAGTCCACCCCTGGAGCATACCAGTGGGGAATATTACAATACCCTATACTACTACCTTGACTCTTCAATCTTCAGGATTTGTAAACAATACATATTACTATAATGTCACTATGGGAACCAACTTGACCGCTGGACCCTTAAATTCCATATATCTGGTTACTTTTGAAGTCACGGATTATGCCAGGAACACTGCAACTGCGGCCCTGTCCTTTGATGCCAGCACCAATCAGGTAACTTCTATGATATGGGGATTGACAGCCAACATCCCCTTCTTTAATAACCAGTATAATTATCTCTCCACAAACGACAACATAGACTTAAGTGTAAAAACGTCGGGCGGTTCTACGAATCCCATATATTCTATTATTTCATCAGATAGAGTTGCACTGGCTTCAGGCACTCTAACCAATCCAGATGTAGTCAATGGATATAATTGGACTAGTCTATTAATTGAAAATGGTATCCTGACCTTAGAGGTTCAACTTGATGGTCTATCTGCAAACACATCATTCCCTGTGAATTCACCAGTAACTACTCTTGCACCTCTTGCGGACGATGATACGGCCTATCCTCTACTTACCGATTTTTCAATTAGCTACGCAGATGGTAGCGGCGGTTATCCTTTCATTTTGGTAGGCGGCGAAGTAGAACTTATTCTTAACACAACTGTCTTAGACGATAATGGGGAGAGATGCCAAACGATCACGGCAATATTGGTCCAACCAAATGGAGAAATAATGGGCGAACCGCCAAACATCATCACTCTAATCCATCCAATATATGTCGAAATGAGGTCAATGGCTGAGCAATTTGTCATCTACATGAAGACAATGCTCGTTTTCGACTTTGGGACCTCCTTCACATACAACCGACCTGTGTGGGACGTCATTGCGGACAGGATTCCAACCACAGCTTTATTGTTTGGCAGTTCCCTGATATTGGCATATATCATCGGCATCTTAATTGGGGTGATGGTTGCATGGAGAAGAGGCTCGGTTTTGGAATTGAGTACGATAGTCGTCACATTGTTCTTCTATTCCATGCCCATATTCTGGTTCGCTCTGATCATGCAGTGGGTTTTCTTTGCCGAACTCCATTGGTTCCCGCTTTCGGGTGTGGGTGGTTCTGATGCATTAGGTAATCCATTGCATGGTATAGACTGGTTTCTCGATATATTATGGCATCTCACTCTGCCTTTAATCACGTTAACGGTTCTTAGCCTCGCTGGGACTATCCTTCTAATGAGAAGTTCCATGTTGGAGGTTATTGGTGAAGACTTTATTACGACTGCACGGGCCAAAGGCCTGAAAGAAAGGAGAGTCGTGTACAGACATGCCGCTAGAAACGCATTGCTGCCGGTAGTGACTGCAATGGCAATGTCAATTGGTCACGTCATCAGTGGCGGGATACTGACAGAAACGATATTCTCGTGGTACGGAATGGGCACTCTGTTGGTAGAGGCAACCTTACAGCACGATTTTCCGGTAGTCCAGGGCGCGTTCTTTATCTTAGCCCTCATTACGGTTGTAGGAAATATGGGCGCGGATATTCTGTACGCATATCTTGACCCGAGGGTACAATTATGAGGAGGTGTCATGATGGTTACTAGTAAACAGATCAGGGAAAAGTTCAGGGACTACAGACGCTCTTTCAAACACAGTTGGCAACTGTTCAAAGCCAGCAGAATAGGTCTTTTTGGTTTGGGAATAATGCTCTTCTTCATCATAATAGCCCTTGTATCCCCCTACCTTGGGCTTAGACACCCAACTGATTGGTGGGCTCCAGACGCAGACATCATCGAGATAGACGGGTACTTTACTGGAACCGACGGACAAGGTACCACTGGAGTCTTTGCCCATAGATTCGGCTATAGACTCAAACCATTAGGAAGAATGAGTTACGGTGATAGACTTTATGTTGGAGGCGGTGAGGGAACAATCCCTTCTCCTTACGGAGTGTACGCATATGACCCGTATGATGGCGCCTCGGAGTGGAGTGCACAGGAGTTTGAGACCCCTTATCCAGTAAGCACCGATATTCATGTGGTAAACTTCGGTAGCGATGCAGATGCATCCGGGGGAGTGATAATATTATTCTTTGGATGCGAAGGCGGAAACGTATATGTTCTCAGGGATGAATTTGAGGAATCAAATTACGCGAGGTCACAGTATCCACCATATGGGGATCATAGATGGGAAACACAATTAGATGGTAATATTACCGGTATTGCGGTACATAACGAGGCAGACGGTGTTTTTGATGCCAATGACATGTTCTTTGTAAGTACAGACACAGGTAACCTTTATGCCTATGACGGTTCACTAAACTATAGATGGGGGGGGATTACCCAGCTCAGCAATTACAGCTTAACTACACCGACGATCTCAGCGGATGGTCAATACGTGTTCGTTGGTTCAAAGGATGGAAAATTACATGGAATTCTGGTAACAACCGGCCTGCCTATCCCTGAATGGGGAGGATTGGAGTATATCGTATCAGATTCATATTGGTCCTCTACTCCGGTATGTTCGGGAGGCATTGGTGAGCCACCAATAATTTATCTCACATCGGACGACGGTTATCTCCATTCAGTAAGGGGGTGGAACGGTACCGCAAGAGCTGGCTGGGAAGGTGGTTTCCAAATCAGAGATAGCAATAATGAAGTAGATGGTGGCAATTTCACCAGCCCTACGGTTGTCCCAGATGGTCGCACAATAATGTTCGGTTCTAGCACGGGTCATTTCTATTCAGTTAGCTCTGATATCCCGATGACAGCTAGTAGATTGCCCAACCTGGATTTCGATACCAGAATAGGGACCCAGGCTACAGAATGTAGAGTCACTCCCTATTATGATTATAAGTACAGTAAATATATGTTCGTTACCGCCAATTTTTTAAATGGTACGGCAAGTGATCAAAGTGATGATTACACCATTCTCTATTGTCTGAATCAAGAGGCAAACGTCACCTGGAGACAATCCTTAGATGGAATTGTAATGGCAACTCCTATATCATACAGTCCTTATGGTCTTGTAGACCATCTGTATAGTGCGGATGTGGTCATGGCAACGGTGAGCCTGGATGCAGATGGAACGTTATCAGATGGAAGGATGTATTCCTTCGCGTCAGCTGGTATAAACAATTGTCCCTTACCACCGACCTGGATTCAAGCATCTAACAGTGGGAACAAATACTGGCTCGGAACCGATGACAGAGGCCACGACATCCTGAGTCAGACCTTACTCGGTACCCGAATCGCTCTGCTGGTCGGATTCCTGGCTGCAGCATTCGCCATAGGCATTGGCGTGGTCATGGGTCTGGTTTCTGGATATTACGGAGGAAACGTAGATGCGGTGTTGATGAGATTCACAGACGTAATTCTCGTTCTTCCGGCTCTGCCTTTGCTTATTGTATTCGCGGCAATGATGTCACCCAGTATCTGGAATATAATATTCATAATCGCAATTCTTGGCTGGGCCAGCGTCGCGAGAATCATTCGTTCCGAGGTCCTAAGTCTTAAGGAGAGGCCTTTCATTGACTCGGCCCGAGTCACAGGAGCAAGCAAATCCAGGATAATGTTCTGGCACATTGCACCGAACGTCCTGCCTTTGGCCCTGTTGTACGCGACATTTATGATCAGCGGTGCGATATTGTATGAAGCTGCCCTGAGCTTTATTGGTTTGGGTGATCCAAGTACGATGACCTGGGGAATGATGCTCAACTACGTTCAGCATTCAAATGCATTGGAGGCGTGGTGGTGGCTGATACCCCCTGGTATTTGTATCACTTTGGTGTGTTTGGCCTTCTTCCTGCTTGGAAGGGCTTTTGACGAGATTGTAAATCCAAGATTGAGGAGGAGGTGATTGAATGGCACTGCTTGAGATAGAGGATTTAGTTGTATATTTCGACATCATAAGAGGTCAAGTGCAGGCAGTGGACGGAATCTCTTTCAGCCTTAACAGAGGTGAGACCTTAGGGCTTGTTGGTGAATCTGGTTGTGGAAAGACCACGGCAGCATTTGCCATTACCAGGCTCCTGCCATCAAATGGCAACATACTTGGAGGTAAGATAACCTTCGATGGTAAGGTTCTGGCCGGAAGCGAAGAAGAACTATCCCTGTCCAAGAGGAAGAGGCGGAAATATGTAGATTCGGTTATGAGGGATGTCAGATGGGACGAGGTTTCCATGATCTTCCAGAGTGCGATGAACGCATTCAATCCAGTCTACAAAGTGGGAGACCAGATAGCAGAAGCTATACGTGCCCATGAAGACGTTTCCAAAGAGGAAGCGAAAAGGAAGGTCATAGAGCTCTACAGATTGGTCGGTCTTGACGTGGACAGGATCGATGGCTATCCCCATGAATATAGCGGTGGAATGAGACAGAGAGCCATGATTGCGATGGCCCTTGCATGCAATCCCAAGTTGATCATCGCTGACGAGCCGACAACCGCTTTAGACGTGATTATGCAGGACAGGGTGCTTGCCGAAATGAGAGACATACAAAGGAAAATGGGCATGGCAATGATAATCATCACCCACGACATCTCTGTTGTGGCTGAGGTGGCAGAAAAGATTGCCATTATGTATGCTGGTAAACTCCTTGAGTATGGAGACATTACATCAATATTCGAAAGGCCATCCAATCCTTACACTATCGGTTTGATGGCCTCTTTCCCAAGCATCAAGGGGGAGAGGAAAGCGCTCTTTTCTATTCCGGGATCTCCACCAGACCTATCCAATCCACCATCAGGTTGCAGATTCCACCCGAGATGTAGATATGCAAAGAGCTTGTGTAAAGAGAAGGAGCCAGAGGCCTTTGAGGTTGAACCCGACCACTTTTCGAAGTGTCACTTTGCGTTAGATATATTCAACGGTCAGATGAGTGAGGTGAGCTGATGTCCGAGGATGACATAATAATAAGAGCAGAACAACTGAGAAAATACTTCACTGTAAAAAAGGGTTTCTTCAAATCATTAATCAGCAAACAGGAGTTGTTCGTTCATGCAGTGGATGACATCTCGTTCACCGTCGAGAGGGGAAAGATACTTGGCTTAGTAGGCGAGAGCGGTTGCGGTAAGACAACTACTGGAAGGCTCCTTGTACGATTAGAAGACCCGACAAGTGGCCACATGTACTTCCACGGAGATGATATAGCTCCGAAAAAGGGTAGGGAACTGAAGAATTACAGGAGAAAGGTGCAGATGGTGTTCCAGGACCCATATGAATCATTGAATCCCCGTTTTACGGTGTTCAATACTGTGGCTGAGCCCTTGGTCGTTCACGGTGTCGGTGAATCCTACGAAGAGCGCGAGGACATGGTTGCCAAGGCCTTGGAGTATGCGGAATTGAAACCGGCCTCGGAATTCATTGGTAGATATCCCCACGAGCTAAGCGGTGGTCAGCGTCAGAGGGTGGCAGTGGCAAGAACCTTGGCCCTTAGACCAGAGTTCATCGTGGCCGATGAGCCCGTTTCTATGTTGGACGTTTCCATTCGCGCAGGAATTATGAACCTCATGCTTGGGTTGAAGGACAGATATAAGATACCGTTTCTCTTCATCACACACGATGTTGCCGTATCAAGATACATGAGCGACTATATCGGTGTGATGTATCTGGGTAACATAGTCGAATACGCAGAATCCGAGACGATTGTAAAATCTCCGCTTCACCCATACACTAAAGCACTTTTATCCGCAGTACCTGTTCCGGACCCAACAGTGAAGCGGGGTCGAACCGAGATCAAAGGAGACCTGCCTTCCCCAATCAACCTACCACCTGGCTGCTCCTTCCACCCAAGATGTCTTTATGCAAAGGCCATATGCAAGGAAACAAAGCCTGAAAGTAGAGAGGTCAAGCCAGGCCATTTCATTCAGTGCCATTTTGCAGGTGAGTTATCGTTCGAAGCACCAAAGGTACCTACCTTCGAAGAGACCACGGAGACTGCCGAAACCCTGGTTGATGAAACCTAATAGAAACACACATAAATATTGTGAAAGGCCATTTCAAATAGACACCCATTTACAAGAGTCTGTACCAAAATCTATAAATATTATACAAATAGGTGTACAAATCTATTTTTATAGATGGAGGGAGTTTATAGGGTTGAGATAGAGATGTTCAAACGTGGTAAATATGGGATTGTGGATGTCATTGGCGTTACGTTAATCGTTATTGCCCTAGTCTCTGCAGGAGGCATTTATTATACTGCAAACACATATGTTAATATAAATGATACTTGGACCAACTGTCGTGCTTTTGTCCCGGAGGTTAGGATTACAAGTTCCAACGCCACTAGCGAGGTCAGCTTCCAAATTACGTTATTTATAAATAATTCATCCCCACTTGACATAGAAATAGTACCATCAAACGTAGAATACAATGTATATGTTTTCGACATCGAACCCGATTTTACCCTGTTAGACTCTGGTGATTGGCTTGATCATTTCATCACACCGGGAAGGGGGATGGAAGGCGGCAATGGCACAGTCGAAGCCGATAGACAAAAAACAGTCTTTTTATTAACTAGCATCGGTGAATCACCTCCGTTGTATTGGGAAAGGTTCCACGATTCATCAGCAAATGGAAGGACTTTTGTGGTCCTTTCTGGATTTGCTTTGTACAATATTATTGAATTTCCTATTAAGGCTGAAAAGATGTGGTTTGGTTACGCTGGTTGGGTGACTGTATATGAGCAATGAAAGAAGCATCTTCAAGATATTTAAGTTGATTATCTGGTCAATAGCTGCCGGGATAATTGTAACTTTCTTTTTCGGGACGAACTTCCTGGCATGGGCAACAGGTTTCAATCCAGGAGGTTCCATACTCTTTCTCAGCCCATTGGTTTGCGGTTTCATCTTGGGGATTCTCACCTGGGAATACGAGATATACCATTCAGTATTGGCATCAATATTGCTCACGACCGTCGCCATTGTTGGCACTATACTCATGTTAGCCTCACCAGAGCTTGCTAACGTGGCGGATTTCCAAGAGGATGATTACTTTCCCATAGTCAGGAATATCGTGGTGTCAGTGGTTTTAATATTTCCAATGGCCTTGTTTGGTTCAATAGGTGGAAAACTCATAACTGGATCTGCGATTCTTTCCCCAGAGCACAGGGCAGAAAGAGCGATTATCCGTGCCGAGGCAGATGAATGGTATAGAATGCTAGAAGAGTATATCGCGGCGAAGGGAGATGCATCGCTCACAACCGACCAGGAAATTAGGAAACTTATCGAAGAGAAAACTAAAAAAATTAGAGAAGAGAAGGAATACAAAGAAGAGCCGACTCTACAACCCTAATCTGTTATATTTTTTAGTTGTTTGCCATCAAGAGATTAAAATAGATAATATGGTATCTCACTTTGGTGACGGAGTGACCGGTCTTGTGAATCTCGGTGAAAGGTCAGAAAATTGTAGTTTGTCTCTGAACATGGCGGGCAAAAAGGTGACTGTGGCCGGCTGGATACAGGACACACGAAACCTGGGTGGCATCGCTTTCATTCTTTTAAGAGATAGAACCGGTGTAGTTCAGGTCACTGCTGTCAAGAAGAAGATGGGGGATGAGATATTCTCGGAGTTGACCGGAATTCCCAGGGAATCCATACTGGCGGTAAGCGGTGAGCTGAAAGCCAACGACCAGGTAGCTGGCGGATTTGAAATCTTACCGGATGAATTTCAGATACTGAGTCAGGCAGAGACGCCACTGCCTCTAGGCATAGTGGATAAGGTAGGAGTAGAGCTGGACACAAGGCTTAACAACCGGTTTCTGGACCTGAGGAAGGAGCAGGTGTTGGCCGTGTTTCAGACACGCGACCTGGTTTTGAAGGGGATGCGAGAATATCTTACTGGAAATGGTTTCATAGAAGTCCATACACCTAAGATTGTCGCTGCTGGAGCGGAAGGCGGCTCCACACTTTTCCCCATCGAATACTTTGAGAAACAGGCATATCTCGCCCAGAGCTCCCAGTTGTACAAGCAAATGCTCATGGCGGCCGGATTTGACAGGATATACGAGATAGCGCCGGCATACCGTGCCGAACAATCAGATACAGTCCGGCACTTGGCCGAATTTACCTCACTGGACATGGAAATGAGTTTCATAGAGTCATCCGAAGATGTGATGTGCGTACTGGAGGAGATGGTTGCCCACACATTTGATGTTGTCATAAATCACGGCATAGACCAACTGGATTGCCTGGGTGTAACCTTATCAAAACAGAAATTACCTTTCCCACGGGTTTCCTTTGAGAAATGCATAGACATGCTGTCCGAATCAGGGATAAAAGTCCAGGGCGACCTCGACACAGAGGCGGAGAAGAAACTGGGAGAACTGATGTCTGAAAAACATGATTCGAAGTTATATTTCATCACCGATTTCCCGACCGAATTAAAGAAGGAAACGTTTTATGCCATGCGCGACCCGGATAACCCTCACTTGACACGATATTTTGACCTGGCATACAAGGGCGAGGAGCTGGTCTCAGGCGGTCAGAGGGAGCACAGATATGACGTGCTCGTGAGCCAAATGCAAGAGATGGGTGCAAACACAGATGAATTCGAGTTTTATCTGAAAGCGTTCAAGTTCGGCATGCCACCGCACGGGGGCTTCGGCCTGGGAATCGAACGAGTCCTTCACATGATGCTGAATCTACCGAATATCAGGGAATGTGTTTTATTTCCCAGGGACATGTACAGGGTAGTTCCATAAATTCCATGCAAAACTTATTCAATCATCGTACGATACACTGGCGATGGCCTATAATGTCTACGAACGGGAATTGAAAGCAATACTTCACGGAGATGAAAAGGTCGTCCACAGAATAATTAAAAATTGTGATTCGGATACCCATTTCAACTATCTCAAGATACTTGAGAAACCCTTCCTCGTGATACGGGCGGCGGGTTCTTTAGGAGTGGACCTGGTGGCTGTGCGTGGTGACATATCATTCCCCATTGAGGTCAAGTTCTCTTCGAAAAAATTAGTACACTTCAGTAATACCGAGA
>DAOVAY010000064.1 GCA_030670795.1 Methanobacteriota archaeon
CTCTTGCATTAATCATCACCCTCCAGTTCATGTCAAAGTACAACATTCTCAGAATGACAATTGCCCTGGCCTCAGCATGTCTTTTATTGGCTTTGGTGGGCGTTAACGTTAACCAATCCGTTGAGGAGGATGTCAGAGAAGACTATGGCACAAGGGTCAGTTATCCTTTTATAGCCGTAAACACCGATATTGTTTCGGATACCGTCTGGGACATAGAAATCGGATGGACCGGATACCGATACCCCTACCTGGTGGAGAGGAACGTTACTGTGGAGGCGGGTGTCACGCTCACGATAGACCCCGGTGTCACCGTCAAATTTAATCCGGGTGTGCATCTCTCTATCGCCGGCACTTTGATGGTCAACGGGGGGTATTTCGACCATGTCAGTTTCTTACCCTACAAGGAGGACCCGCTTGCGGAGCATGCGTCCGGGGACTGGATTGGCTTAAGATTCCTTTCGGGCTCTCAAAATAGCGTACTAAAATACGCAGATGTAGAATACGCTGCCGAGGGCATCAATTGCGTGGCCAGCACTTCCTTGACCATCAGCCACTGCACCATATCACACAGTTACTACTATGGGATTTATTGCGGCGAATACACAAGCCCGGTTATCGAGAATTGTGTTATCGACACCTCCAGGTGGGCGGGAATCATCTGCGATAACCGTTCAAATGCCATTATTGAGAATAATGCCATCAACACCTGCATGCACGGTATCGTATGCTATGCACCGGCGGAAGTGCATCTAAATCAAATTTCCACGTGCTGGGTTGGGATCACGTGTTGGGGCGATGCAAACATCACGTACAATAATATCGGCGGTCTCTGTACCGACGGGATAGACGTGTTCCACTCGGACCCCCTCATCATGAATAACACCATCGACAACTGCCTGGGTAACGGTACCAGGTTCATATCGTCCAATGCCACCGTGTTAAACAACACCTTCAGGTCCAACAGAGTCGGTATGGACATATCGTACGATGCAAAAGGCATTCTGGATTATATGGACGGGAACTCTGTAAACACCATCGACGTTAAGAACCTCTATTACGTAAACCGAAAGGACATGGTTATCGAAGACCTCATTATCAATTCCGGCTGGCCCCATTATAGCGGTTACCTGACCGCCCAAGGCTCGGTCACGCTTTATGATTGCGAGAACATCACTTTCCGCGACTGCACGATAAAAAATAGCATGAATTCCATATTCGCCACGAATTCCACAATGTATCTGTACAATCTAACTCTGGAAAACGCCGAGCAGGCACAACTCAACTTAGACGATGACTCCCGGGCTTGGTCGTACAATGGCTCTGTTGATGCCGAGTCGGTGCTGATAGGCAATGTCAATTGCTATTTCACATCTTACGATGAGATGCAGGTTACGGTGTTGAATCACACACGGATTCCCATAGAAGGGGCAACCGTGGTTATCAAAGAAGATTTGATAGAGCTACACAACACAACCACCGACGCGGACGGAATGACTGAAAAACTTGTAGTAAAGGACAAGACAGTCTCCGAGTCTGGAATCATAGCCTCCCCGCTATCCATTCAAGCCGTTGCGGAGGGATATCACTTTGACGATAACCCGCGGGAAGGCGTGTACGTGGCGACAAACCACACCATTACTTTCGTTGACCTTGGGGACATAGAACCGCCCACCATACTGTCTGAGAGCATCGACCACGGTGACAGGTCCGTTGGCATCAGCCGGAACATTACAATATCGTTCTCCGAAACCATGGACCGCTCCTCAACGGAAGATGCATTTTCCATATCCGGCAATGTCACCGGGACATTCTCCTGGTCCGGATTCAACCTTACATTCACCCCCAACCAGATGCTGGAATATCAGACATATTACACCGTCACCATCGGTGAAGAGGCAGCGGACATCAGCGGTAATAACCTAGAATCATCCCTCAGTTTCTCTTTCACTACGGTTCCAAAGCCGGAGACGGCCAGCTGGGGTCTCATTGCAGCGGCGGCAGTTGCCATCTTTGCTGTGATGGTGATTACAAGCTGGTGGGTAGTAAAGCGGATGAAATAATCATACTTCACAAAACTATTTTATACGCCTTTTCATATATTATAGTGGGATGGGATGTTCGGAAAGGGCAAAAAATTATCAAAGAAAGACAAGGCCACAAAAAAACTGCAGGCCAGCGGAGTTTATACATTAGGTCATGCGCCACATCCCTATGTAATCGACCAAAACACCGCCAAGGCCGTTAAGGAAAAGAAGGTTTATGGCTTCTGGGCAGGCGTCTGGTATGTTACCATACTATCCATACTTCTATTCTGGATTCCGCCTTTCGGCCAAATGATTGCCGGTTATGTGGGCGGGAGAAAGGCCGGAACACCAAAAAAAGGATTTTTCGCAGCACTGGTTCCGATGAGCATTATCTTTCTGCTTTTCATTTTGGTCATGCTGGATATTATGGTAAACGAGATAGGCTGGGTCTTCGGACTGCCAGAGGCGGGAGCCGGTTATCTTGCCACCAACCTGCCCATCATAGGACCCCTGGTTGGCTTCATGACCGAATACATCCAGACATTCGTGGAGACCCTGGGATTCGGCGGGAACTTCATCATTTCCCCTTACATTCTCACCGTGATATTCGGATACATCGGAGGAATACTATCACTGCACCATCAGAGAGAGATGAAGGCAGAGGGAATGCAACTTCAGGCACCGACCGTTGTGGCAGTTCCGCAGCAACAAATTGTCCAACCGCAGCAAGAACAAAGCCCGGTGGTCATGGGCAAGAAACCGGATGGCTGGGAGATGGTGAAGAAAAAGAAGTATTAATCAGATTACCATATTGAAAGTTTTAAAAGAGTGTGTGAATTCTAGTTTTGCTGAGAATAACCTTTTCCGCGGATGTGATCTAGTCTGGTTAGGATCCAAGCTTCCCAAGCTTGTTGCTCGGGTTCGAATCCCGGCATCCGCATGCATTAACCCATAGTGTAAATTAACAAAGAGGCGGAAGTCGAGAGGGGGAATCTCTGATTCCTTTGTATCGAATCCCGGCACCCGCATTTTAAATTATTTTACCTGCTCCAACTGGCTTATTATGTTCCAGATGAGCGTCCTTCCGTGAAGCGGTATGTTCGGGTCATTGGCCATCTCATCTAACTTGAAAATTGCACTCGCGGTTCTCACGTCAAGCGCCTCTTCCTTCTTCTGCAACCTTTCCTTACACTCCACGGCTCCCCGTCTGATGTTCCTAGGGACAGATGTGTCCTCTGCCAGCTGATCCAAAACTACAATAATCTGCTCCAGCTTCTCCTCTGTGTCCATAGCAACACCTCATTCGAAAGAGTATCATGCACCTACAATTAAGACTTTCGTTCAGGCTCCGCTTTCCTCAGGTACAAGAGCTTTTCCACCCTCTTTGTACGCTGTAACCACCATCAACGTCTTGGTTTCTTTTATCCCCTCTACGGGTGCCAATGAATCAAGTACAAAGGATTTCAGGCCCTTGTAGTTCTCAAACCTGGCCTTCAGTATGATGTCCACATCTCCGGTCACCATGAACAGCTCTTCCACTTTATCGAACTGGGTGACCCGCTTGGCAATGTTTTCCGCTTCCTTTGTATCTATCTTCAACATGATTAGTGCCAGCACCTGCTCCTCGCCGTAATAATCGGACAGCATACGATCATAATCCTCATCCTTTTCCATGAAGCTCATCTCCTTGGTCTTGCCCCATAATATACTTCCGACATATTACCTTTTTGTGACACTTTTATATCGGTTTACCTTATTTCGGGCACGGTGCTTCAATGGCTGTGGATGCGACGTCCAAATTCTCTGGTTTCACCCCACAAAGGGATGATGAGCTCTCTGAAGCCGCTAAAGTGGCGGCAGACAGCGTATTGGCAGTGAAAGAGAGTGAAAATGTACTTATCATATCCAATCCAGAGGTCAACGTTTACTCTATCTCCCTGGCAATGTACGATGCCGTTATAGAGAGAGATGCAAAACCCATCCTCATGGTTCAGCCTTTCAAGACCCAACTCGATTTCGCAGAGAAAGCCGTGATAGAAGCTATCAAATCTAACCCGGACATCTGCATATCACTTAGCGCGGAGAAATTGGGGAAAGACGCTGGGGCTATCAAGAACCATTACAAGGTCGGGGAAAAGGAATACGACCACGTATTCGATTATCTATACAGAGAAAAGAAGATGAGGGCTTTCTGGTCGCCCAGCGTGACAATTGAAATGTTCAAAGAAACAGTGCCCATCGATTATGCAAGGTTACGAACAGAATGCGCTGAACTGAAGGAAATCCTGGACAAATCCATAAGCGTTCACGTGAGCTCGGACAAGGGCACGGACATTACGATAGGAACGATGAACAGAAAAGCTGAGGCCGACGACGGTGACTTCAGAAGCCCTGGAAAAGGCGGAAATCTTCCTGCAGGGGAAGTCTATATGTCTCCAGAGTTAAACAGCTCGAACGGCACCATAGTTTTTGACGGCTCGATTTCTCTGCCGGTCGGGGATTTGGTCATCAAGGAGCCGGTTGTTGCCACCGTGAAGGACAATTTCGTAACCGAGCTGGAAGGAGGGGAAGAGGCGGAACGGCTGGAAGAAGCCCTGACATCCGGGCGAGATAACGCGTTGGGATTTGTCAAAGACGGCAAGTTGAGCCCGACAGAGGGCGATGAGTACGCCAAGAACGCGAGAAACCTCGGGGAACTGGGCATAGGCCTTAACAGAAAGGCGAAAATCGTGGGTAACATGCTTGAGGATGAAAAGGTATTCTCCACATGCCATATAGCCATCGGTGCCAATTATGACGACGACGCAAAGGCCGTAATACATCTGGACGGCTTGATAAAGCTCCCCACGATTACCGCAAAATATCGGGATGGCACAGAGGTCCCCATCATGGAGTCCGGAAAACTGGCCTATTGACTAGCTTCAAACTCTTCCTGAAGGTCTATGATTACCTGTTCCAGCACCTCTTCGAAAGACTCGCTTCTGTACTCCCGTAACCCGCCGAGGTCACTCTGCACCCTGGCTATGAAGGTTTTCGGTCCCTTGAGGAATTCAATGTTGCACAATGACTCTTCCATATACGTACACCCGAAGAGATTACGCCCCCGAATTAGCGAGAGGTATATAACTTTTGCTCAAGGGCTTTACGAAAATGATAGAAATTTGTTGTCAGACAATAATGCCAGTATAAATATTTCGAATAATAACAATCATGACGTTTACATAAGTTTTAATCATACCATATAATAGAAAATCATTATAACCGATGAATTTATATACTACATAACAGATATAGGTGTTTGTCTGACATCTTGTCAGACTAAACGGATGGGATGCGTGAGAGCACAGTTTCTGGTGATTCTGGCCAATCACGATTTCGCATTTTCATCCACCTCCCAAAAGGTGTATGCTGTGTATCTACAAGAAATCCAGATGGAGAATTTCAAGTCTTTCAAGGGAAAAATGAGCCTGCCATTGATAAAGGGTTACACTGGAATTACCGGGCCGAACGGCTGCGGTAAATCCAACATATCCGATGCCGTCCTTTTCGTTTTGGGTCCCAGGAGTTCCAAGGCCATACGTGCGGGGAGGTTGACCGACTTGATTTTCAACGGAGGCAAGGGGGGCTCGCCGGCCCAATACTGCAGGGTATCGCTTCTCTTTGACAATTCAGACCGTTTACTGCCCGTGGAGAACAACACAGTGAAATTAACCAGGCTGGTCAAACGGACGAGAACCGCAAAAACAGACTACACCAGCTATTTCTACGTCAACGATAAAAAATCGTCACTCAACGATTTCGATTCCATATTGTCTCATGCCAAGATCTCGGCGGAGGGGTATAACCTTGTCCAACAGGGAGACATCACCCGCATAGTCGAGATGGGACCAAAGGAGAGGCGCGGCATACTCGACGACATTGCCGGTATCACACGATTCGACGCGGACATCGAGAGCGCGGAAAAGGACAAGACCTCAGCCGAAGAGAATCTGGACAGGATCGGCATCATTCTCGAAGAACTGAGAAAGCAATTGAAACAGCTGGAGAGTGACAGGGTTCATGCCCTGAAATATAAGGAGCAGAAGGAGAAGCTGGAAGTGGCAGCGGCCCAACTGGAATACAAGAAAAAGGAGAGTTTGGAAAACGAAATCGTCGGGTTGAAAGACCAGATTGTGAAGAGGGAGAAAGAGATACAATCCATCCAGGATAGCAAAGAAAAACTGGCTGAGAAGCTCGAGGATATTGAAAAAGAGCTGAAGGATGCGGAAAAGGATATCGAAGAGAAGAGCTCTGCCGAGGCCGCGGAATTGAGAAAGAATCTGGATGCGTTGAAGATTGAGATCGCCCGCTGCAAGGACAGTTGCTCGAATTCTGAAGAAAACATTTCCGAGTCGAACGACCGGAGAAAACAGAGAAAGGGTGACTCGGACAAACTTGTCAAGGAGCTTGAGGTCCTTGAGAAGGAGAGGACCGAAACAGAGAAGAAACATAAGGTGGCGAAAAAGCATCTGGAAGCAGCAAAGAAGGAGTTCGAGGAGGCGGAGCAGAAACTGGCCGGCTCCGAATCCGATGCATCGCCGTTGCAGAAGGACGTGCTCGGCATCAAGAAGAGCGTCGACGAGCTCACCGAGAAAGTACGGACGCTTTCTCTGGAGAAAGACCGTCTCGATAATAAGATTCAGAGGTTGGAGGAAGAACTTGACGGTTACGAAGAGAAAAAGAAGAGTCTCGAGTTTCAAATCAAGGACGCGGACTGGCGTCTCAAAGAATTGAAGAGTGAGGGAAAGAAATCGGGAAAGGCCCTGAAGGATCTCCAGGACAACTTCTCGGCAAAGCGCAAGGAGGAGGAAGAGCTGACCAAGCAGTCCATGGAGCTTGAAAGTGCGATTAACACTCTGACAAGGGACTACAACCGGCTGAAGGCGGAGAGCGATGCCGCAAAGTCGGTCCAGAAAGGCTTTGACGCCGCGGTGAGCGCCGTTTTGGAGGCCAGGGATAAGGGAGACATCAAGGGAATCCGGGGCACCATCGCCGAGCTGGTGAACGTGGATGAGAAATACGAAACCGCGGTGGCAACGGCAGCCGGCAAGAGAATGCAGGCCGTCATCGTTGACGACGATGCCTCCGCCGAAAAGGCTATCAGATTTCTGAAGAAGAATAAAATCGGGAGAGCGATGTTCCTTCCTTTGAACAAGATGTTGCCGTCCCGCCCACGTGGAAAGGCGCTACTGGCCGTCAAAGGCAGCCTCGGTTTTGCCATAGACTTGGTCGAGTTCGATGAAGATTACAGGGACGCGCTCAGCTACGTGCTTGGGGATACGGTAGTCGTGGAAAATCTGGTCGAGGCCAGGGAAAGGATGGGTGGCGTCCGTCTCGTGACCCTTGACGGAGAATTGGTAGAGGCGTCCGGTGCTATGATCGGCGGCGTCAAAGAACGCTCGTTGATAAAATTGGGGGGTGGCGACAGAGGACAGCTGGACGTGGTGGCCGGGAAACTCAGAAAGGCCACGAAGGAGGCGGATAATCTCGCCGAGAAGCTCAATGCGGTGCGATTGGATGTCTTAGAGCTGGAGAAACAGTTGAAGGAAGTGGGTGTGTCCGATACATCTGGCTCGGCAGTCCTTGACACGCTGGACGCAAAGAAGAAAGAGTTGAAGGGCTCGCTTTCAAAGATTAATGATTCAATTAAAAATGCTGAGAAAGAAATTGACAACGCCAAAGAGCAGAAGCAGAAGGCAGAGACGGAACTCGAAACCTTCTCCAAGAAACTGGCAGGGCTGGATTCCGAGAGACAGAAAAAAGAGAAAGAATTGCTCAGCCGTGCCTCTCGGGGACTCGGAAAGGTCATGAAGGAGTTACAGGCCAAGCTAAATGAGTTCACAAGAGAAGAAGCAGAGCTGGCCGCTGCCCTCGAAACTATTGGCAGCAAAACCAGCATTCTCAACGACAGGCTCTCAGAGGTCAAGACGATGCTCAGGGAGTTCGACAACAAGATTAAGGCAGAGGAGAAGAACATCAAGGATAAGACCAAAAGCCTGGGAGAGCACGAGACCAACCTGAAGGCCATGCAAAAAATCGAGGACAGCATGGGGAAGGAGCTGGTGAAAATCAGGGAAAAGCGCGACAAGACCTACAAGGCCAAGACAGACCTTGAAGCGGAAATAGACAAGCAGGCACACAAGGCTGAAGCGAAGACTGACTTCCTCCGCGGCCTGAAAATCGAGCTGGAGAATGCGGCCAAGCGCCTGGTCGAGGTGGAGGAAGCGGTCAAGAAGCTCAAATTGGACTATAAGAAGAAATTGCCTAGCACCGAAACTTTACAGAAGATCATAAGGGCTGCCGAAGCGGCCATCGATTCCCTGGGTGCGGTGAACATGCGGGCGCTGGATTCCTATGACGAACTGGAGAACAGACACTCCGAACTCAAGGAGGAGCTCAAGCGTTTGAGGGACCAGAGAAAGCGGCTCATGAAGCTCGTGGAAGAGCTGAACGAGAAGAAGAAGCTGGGCTTGTTGAAGGTCTTCGAAGCTGTGGATGAGAAGTTCAAGGAGGTGTATGCGGAGCTTTCGGAAGGCGGCGAGGCCGAACTCTTACTGGAGAATCCGGACGATCCGTTTTCGGCTGGCTTGCTTATCAATGCCAGACCTCCGGGCAAGAAAGTGCACAGGCTGGAAGCGCTTTCCGGCGGCGAGAAGGGATTGGTCTCCATGGCCCTGATATTCGCGATTCAGAGGTATGACCCCTCACCGTTCTACCTGCTGGACGAAGTTGATCAAAATCTCGATGCCATCAACGCCGAGAACGTGGCAGCGATGGTGAAGAGGAACTCTGAGAGCGCCCAATTCCTGCAGATTTCATTGAGAAAAGTGACGCTAAAAGAAGCTGAGCACCTGATCGGAGTGACCATGCAAAAGAAGGGTGTATCGGACATAGTCATGAAAGTGGACCTGGGGGACGTGAAAGAATCCCAGAGCAACGGGCCTAAGCCCGAAGGAAGCTGATAACATGGACGACATTGAAGCAATAGTGAGCGAAGACATCGGTGTTCCATCAGAAATCGAGGAACAAAGCACGGTAAACACGGGCTGTCCGGACACCGAAGCGGAGATTATCAATCATCTGTTATTTCACAAAGCCATAATCCGCGAACCGAACGAAAGGCTAGTGGACGTGGACACGTATGTGGAAATCCTGCAGGAACTGGACCAGGGCATGCACGTGGTTCTGAACAATCCGGTGGACAGGGCGGTGGCCATCGCCTTCCAGCTGGTTATAGACGAAAAATTTGACCCCTGGAATATGGACCTTGTCGAATTCACCAAGCTATATCTCAAGAAGATAAGAAAGGAGAGCGACATCAATTTCATCATCGCCGGCAAACTGGTTTTAATGGCCTGGTCCATAT
>DAOVAY010000065.1 GCA_030670795.1 Methanobacteriota archaeon
ATCCCGACGACCAAGAAAAGCATCATCTTGTCGGTCGCAAGCTCATCACCCCGATTTACGGCAAAGAGGTCGAGATTGTTGCTGACAATAAGGTGGATCCTGAGTTCGGGACCGGGCTGGTGATGATATGTACAATCGGCGACAAGGACGACCTGGAATGGGTGTACAGATACAACCTTCCGATCGAGAACGGCATTGACGGTCACGGCACGATGGCCGCTATAGCTGGTAAATACAAAGGCATGGAAATTACGGAGGCCAGAAACGCCATAATCGAGGATTTGAAAAGGGACGGCCTTCTCCTCAAGCAAGAGCCATTGGAGCAGAGCGTCGGTGCATGCTGGCGTTGCCGAACCCCCATAGAATTCATCCAGGTTCCACAATGGTTCCTGAAAACCCTTGACGCAAAGGAAGATGTGCTCAGAATCGCCGATGAATTAAACTGGTATCCGGAATTCATGAAAATCCGGCTTCAAGACTGGGTGAACTCCCTGAATCGCGATTGGGTTATATCCAGGCAGAGGTACTTTGCCACACCTATTCCAATTTGGGAATGCAACAGCTGCGGTGACATTGTACTGGCCAAGGAGGAGGACTGCTACCTCGATCCAACGGTGGCTGCACCGCCTGTTGAAGCCTGCCCTGAATGCGGCGAAGGGCTCCAAGGGTGCGAGGACGTGTTCGACACCTGGATGGATTCCAGTATTTCCCCGCTTTACATTAGTTACTGGCAGAGAGATAATGAGCTATTTGATAAACTCTTCCCAACCAGCCTCAGACCCCAAGGCCAGGACATCATCCGGACCTGGGCTTTCTACACTATTTTGCGCAGCCACTACATAACTGGCCAGCGACCTTGGAACGACATAATGGTCGATGGCTACATCTTGGCACCTGATGGAAGACCTATGCATGCATCTGACGGCAATGTAATCGACCCACTGGAGTTGCTGGACGAACATGGGTCGGATGCCTGGCGATATTATTCTTCAACGGTCACGGTAGGTGTGGACAGTGCCATTCAACTGAAGGATATAGTCCACGGGCAGAGGTTCTGTACGAAACTATGGAACGTGGAAAAGTTCTTGGCTACGAAAATCCAAGGCCAGATGCCAATGGAAACCGCCGAGCTCCGCACTTCGGACAAGTGGATACTCACCAAATATTCCAGGATGGTAGAGGAGGTCACAGAGCATTATGAGAACTTCGAGTTCGACAAGGTCATCAGGAAGATTGAGGCCTTTACCTGGCACATGCTAGCCGACCACTATATAGAGATGGTGAAACACCGCGACGATGACGCACTCGCCTTCACGCTTTACGAAATCGGCTTGGGCCTGATCAAACTGCTAGCCCCGCTGACGCCACATATTTGCGACGAGATTTATGACAGCGTATACAAAAAGCACGACGGGGCGCAGAGCGTTACCGTCTCCGAATGGCCTGAACCGATTTTCACCGACCTCGACGAGGAAGAAAAGGGCGAACTCCTGAAAGACATAATCAGTGCGGTCAGAAACTGGAAGTCTGAGAACGGTCTAGCGTTGAGCGCGGAGCTTGAACTGGTCGAGATAATCGGCCCCAAGATAGAATATCTCCTCGGATGCGAGGAGGACATAGCCAGCACCCTGAAGGCAAAAGACGTTCTCCTGATGGGCGAAGCAGACGTGGTTGAAACCCCGGTGGAAATAAAGCCGAACCACGCCCTAATCGGTCCCAGGTTCAGAGAGCATGCAAAAGAGATAGGTGAAAAATTGTCAACGCTCGACCCTGTTGAGCTGGCACCCGCCCTTGAAACCGGAGAACTGGCCATCCAGCTGTCTTCCGGTGAGACCGTGAAAATAGACAGAAGCATGGTGGAGATAAAGAAGGTGCCTACCCTGGACGGAAAGAGAGTCCAGTCGGTTCCGGTGGGCGATCTCCTGATACTGATAGGTGAGTGACATATGAAACGCGACTTCATTTCCATACTGGATTTCGAAAACGAACTTGACGAGGTCTTGGACCTGGCCATAAGGCTCAAGGCGAAAATCAAGGGCGGCGACGAGTTCCGACCGCTCAGGGGAAAGCACCTGGGCATGATTTTCGAGAAGCCGTCTCTTCGGACTCGGGTTTCGTTCGAAATCGGTTTTTCCCACCTCGGAGGAACCGCGCTTTATCTCTCGCCGAACGAAATTCAGGTCGGAAAGAGAGAGAGCGTCTACGACGTTGCCAAGGTTATTTCCAGATACGTTGACATAATCATGTACCGCGCCTTCAGCAACGAGGTAATGAGAGAGCTGGCAGCGAATGCCGACGTCCCCGTGGTCAACGGGCTTGACGACCTGGAGCATCCTTGCCAGATAATGGCGGACTTGCAGACAGTGAAGGAGCACAAGGGCAAGCTCGAAGGGCTTAAACTAGCTTATCTCGGCGACGGTAACAACGTCTGCAATTCGCTTTTACTCGGGTGTGCTACAGTTGGCATGCACTTGAGTGTGGGTTGCCCGCCGGGCTATGAGCCAGATGCCGGAATCCTGGAAAAAGCGAAGGAAATCGCGTCAAGAGAGGGCCTTGACATCGAGGTTGTGGCAGACACCATTCAGGCTGTCAAAGATGCCGATGTCATTTACACGGACACCTGGGTTTCAATGGGAGACGAAGCCGAGATAGAACAGAGAAAGCTGGTATTCCCACCCTTCCAGGTGAATTCCCGATTGGTTTCACATGCGAAGCCGGACTATATTTTCCTGCACTGTTTGCCGGCTCACAGGAACGAAGAGGTTACCGACGAAATAATGGACAGCGAGCATTCGGTGGTCTTCGACCAGGCAGAGAACAGAATGTGGGCGCAGATGGCCATAATGCTGAGACTTCTAAAACCTTAAGGCCAGCGGTCTTTAGGGCTCCCTCCACCGTGCCTTCGTCACTACCAGAATAGCGAATATTACTACTGTCAATACCAGGAACAGCCAGTGCAGCGCGTAAGCAGATGGGTCCCATTCGGTCAATCCGGTGGAATACCTCATTATGGCCGCGGCGTTGGAAGTCGGTAGGAGATAGGCAATCCATGAATTGCCCCCCAGCATCTGTTCCGAATAATAGACAGGCGGCAGGAAGACGAATAAGAAGGACAGCAGGTTAGCGATTACTCCGAGGGTGTTCGGGCTGGTCTTGTGTTGGTAGGTGGCTATGGTGAAGCCGATTACGGAGAGACCGAGCCAGCATAATATCAATGCCACGATTGTAACCAATATAGATATGACATCGAAGAGTCCCCTGGAGATACCCAGTATCATGAACGTGATCACACCTGGTAAAGCAAAGACCAGGGCGGCCAGTGTCAACCCCATCGCATAGGATAGTGGGTGGACAGGCATGGCCACGATCATCTCCTTGAGCTTCACGTATCTATCCCATGTGATGTCCTGTATGGACGCGCTGATGCTCATGAAGCCGACGCTGGATACGATAACGCCTATGAGACCGACACTGATCATATTCTCCCCACCGAAGAGGACTATGAAGAAGAGGGGAATGGCAGCCAGACCTATCAGCAAGAGCAGTATCAGAGGTTGCCTTTTTAAATCAGGTATGGACTTCAGCCAGGCGATGGTGAAGGTGTCCTTGATTATCTTACTCATCCGATGTCCTCCCCAACGAGCCTTACAAAGGCATCTTCCAGTGTAACCGGCGACGCCTCCGCGTGCAGCCCCTTCTTCAGCATCTCGCCGACCATCTCCAGGGCCTCCTGGTCGCTCTCGAGATAAACTACCGCCCGGTCGCCTATGGTGGTCACTTCAGAGTATCTGGACCTGTCGATAGCCTCCTCTGGCGCGATGACGCGGTACTTGAACGGCACCATTTTCTTGATATCATTCGTGGTTCCGACGGTGACCAGTTCGCCCTTGTTGATAATGGCCAGCCTGTCCGAGACCATCTCGGCCTCGTCCATCATGTGCGTCGTTAGAATAATGGTCTTGCCCTGCGCAGCCCGTTCCCTGAGCGTTGACCAGACATTCCTGCGGCCGATGGCGTCCAGGCCGGAGGTGGGTTCGTCCAGCATTAGCACGGGTGCGTCACTGGCTATGGTGGCGGCAATCAAAGAGCGTCTCTTCTCCCCACCAGACATTGTTTGGCTGGGGCGTTTCCTGTGGTCCCACATCAGCATGGCCCTGAGCGCTTCCTCTGCCTTTCTCTTCGCTGTGGGCTTGTCCATGCCCCTTAGCAGACAGAATGTGTAGGCATAGTCCCAAGGTGTGAAGTTCGAATAGGCCATTGCATCCTGAGGGACCATTGCTATGTTGTGCCTCACTGCCTTTGGATTATTGACCACGCTGTCGCCCAGAATGAAGGCATCACCCGAGGTTGGCATGAGCTGGGTACAAAGAATACGGAGAAAAGTGGTCTTGCCAGCACCGTTTGGACCCAGAATGGTGAAGACCTCGCCCTTTCGCATCTCCATGTTCACCGATTTCAGTGCTTCGACTTTCTTATCATAAGTCTTGGACACCTCCTTCGCCACGATGGCCGACCCGTTGTCTTCCTTGCCAAGCGCTTCCATGTTTTCACACCTGCTTGATAGGTAATAGTCTGTGCAGAGTATTTAAATAAAGTGGAAAATACTGCCCACCCGTATTTCTCTTTTGAGGTGATTTTCTGCGCCGGGTCTTTTTAACAAGTTTACGAGGTATCAAGTCCGTCGACATCCGAAGGATTCGACAGGACAGGCTTCCAAAAGAGAAATATGGCGGCAAAGAGAAAAATCGCCATTCACCTGCTCGAAAATCACAAATGGTTGGCTGGTGGAGTAGGTGGAGAGATTTGCTCGTTCACCGTACTGGCTGCTCATCATCGCCACCTGATTAATACGTGCCCCAAATCAAAGATAATTCTTCCGGCTTCTTCAATGCGGCCTGGGCTGCCGCGAATCTGGCCACCGGCACCCTGTAAGGCGAGCAGCTGACATAATCGATGCCGATGGTGTGCACGAATCCTATCGAACTGGGCTCGCCCCCGTGCTCGCCGCATATGCCTATTTTCAGCTCTGGCTTCACTTTTCTACCCCATCGCACGGTGATGGCCATCAGTCGCCCTACTCCTTTGTGGTCGAGGATTTCGAACGGATTATGCTTGAGTATCATTCTTTCGTTGTATAACGGCAGAAACGTGTTCTCCGCGTCCTCCCTGCTGAAGCTGAACACCGCCTGAGTCAAGTCGTTCGTGCCGAAGGAGAAGAAGTCCACCTGCTCTGCTATTCGGCCCGCGCGCATGCAGGACCTTACCACCTCAATCATCGTACCGAATATGATGGGAATTTCAATATCCTGGCTGGTTTCTACCATCGCTTTCTCTTCCAGGATTTGCTCGTATATCCATTTCAGTTCATCCGTGGTGCACACTTGTGGAATCATAATCTGCGGCTCGATGTTCTTTCCTTCCTTGATGAAGGTTGCCGCGGCCTCGTACAAGGCCCTTACCTGCATTCTGTATATCTCCGGGTACGTGATTCCAAGACGCACGCCCCTGTGACCCAGCATGGGGTTTACTTCCACCATTTTTCTGACCTTGGACAACATGGTCAGTTTTCTTTCCAATACCTTTTGGGCGATGTCCTGCTCGTGTAACATCTCCGTCTCCTTGGAGAGACGGTGGATAACGGACTGGGTCTCATCGGGCAAACCCACCATGTTCACGGCTCCGGAAAGCACCTTCATGGACTTTAACCAGTCTACAAATCGAGTGAGGTTCTGAACGTCCATATTAAGCTCTTCTATGCTGGGAAGGAATTCGTGCAACGGAATGTCCAGGAGACGTATCACCACCGGCAACTCGCCCATGATGTTGAATATCTCGATGAAATCCTCTCGCTGGAAGGGCATGAGCCTGTCCAAGGCATTCTTCCTGTCCTCCTCTGTATCGGACAGTATCATATCCAAGACTATGGGCAGACGGTCGGGCGCGTTGAACATGCGTTCTGTCCTGCAGAGTCCGATGCCCTCGGCACCGAATTTTCGTGCCTGTTTGGCTCCTTCCGGAGTGGACGCGTTTGCCCAGACGCCAAGCGTTCGGATTTCGTCGGCCCACTTCAATACCCTTTCGGCTTCGGCTGACAGTTCCGGTGCAATGGTGGCAATTTCCCCTTCCATGACAGTTCCTTCGGTCCCGTCGATGGTGATGCAGTCGCCCTCACATATTTCCACTTCGCCGATTTTGAAGCTTCTAGCATTCGTGTCAATGACCAAGTCCTCGCAACCGCTGACACACGGCTTGCCCATGCCCCTGGCAACGACCGCGGCATGACTAGTCTTTCCTCCTCGGGCAGTCAATATCCCCTGAGAGGCAAAGAAACCGTGAATGTCGTCTGGTCTTGTCTCTTCCCTTACCAGAATCACGTCCTCTCCCCGGTCGTTCCATTTTACCGCGTCGTCTGCATAGAACACGGCCTTTCCGACGGCAGCACCAGGGGAAGCCGGCAACCCGGACCCAAAAGGCCTGACGCTCTCTGTCGGGTCCAGCCTCCTGTGAAGGAGCCGTGCAATCTGATGCGGGTCGATCATGAGTATGGCCTCTTTCTTGTCTATCAGGCGCTCGTCCACCATGTCCACGGCGATTTTGATTGCCGCCTGGGCCGTTCTCTTTCCGGCTCTCGTCTGAAGTATGTAGAGGTTGCCTTCCTCGATTGTGAACTCGAAGTCCTGCATGTCTTTGTAATGGGTCTCCAATGTATCGTAAACCTTCTTCAATTCTTCGAATTGCTTTGGCATTTCAGATTCCATTTCGATGACTGGCTTTGGTGTCCGAATACCCGCTACGACGTCCTCTCCCTGTGCGTTCGTTAAGTATTCTCCATAATACTCTTTCGTGCCACTTCCCGGATTCCTGGTGAAAGCCACACCTGTGGAGGAGTTGCTTCCGGTATTGCCGAAGACCATGGCCTGAACGTTCACGGCAGTGCCCAGCTCCTCTGCTATGTCGTTCAGTTCTCGGTAGGTCTTTGCCCGGGGATTGTCCCAGGAATCAAACACCGCCTTCATCGCCATCTCCAGTTGTCCATCCGGCTCGGAAGGAAATGGCTCTCCGGTGTGTTCTTCAACAATATTGAGATATGTCTCTACGAGTTCCTCCAGCGCGGATTCATCTAACTCCACATCCAGTTCTATTTCCCTCTTCTTCTTAATAGCTTTGAGCTGATTTTCGAAGAGCTCCAATTCAATGTTGAGCACGACGTCACTAAACATTTGGATTAATCGCCTGAAACAGTCAAGGGCAAAACGGCGGTTCCCTGTGGAAGTGGCCAGTCCGTCGAGCGTATCTTTGTTTAGCCCGAGGTTAAGGATTGTGTCCATCATGCCAGGCATCGAGTGGGCCGCACCGGAACGCACAGACACGAGCAACGGTTTCTCTGGATTTCCAAATCCCTTGCCGGTTTGCTCTTCCAGGAGGTTTATATTTTTCTTTACCTCCTCCCACAAGCCCTCTGGAAACTTCCCCTTGTTTTCCCTGTACAGGTTGCAGGCTTTTGTAGTAATCGTGAAGCCGGGCGGTATCTTTAATCCTATTCTCGTCATCTCGGCAAGATTGGCACCCTTTCCTCCCAGGAGCTCCTTCATGTTGGACTCTCCCTCGGAGAATAGGTACACATACTTTTCAGGCATGGTCAAATCCTCTCTATTTTCGTGTCCACATAGAACCCGATGATTTTATATTTGCGCCTTTCACATAGGCTTAGTGTTCTCATCGACCCACTTAAGATAATCTTCGCTGCCCCCTGTTATCGGAAGTGCGATGATTTCCGGGACCTCATACGAGTGAAGCTCCTTCACCCTCTCGATGAGCTTGTCCAGAAGTTCTTCTTTGCTCTTGCAGATTAATAAAATTTCCGAGTCATCTTCTATCTTGTCTTTCCATCTGTAAATCGAGCGAACGGGTAGACTATTGGCGCAGGCAATTAACCTCTCATCCACAAGCGTCCTTGAGATGAGACCGGCCTCTTCTTCGTTCTGGGCTGTAATGAGCACTATTATCATAATATCACTCCGGGATATCCCGCATTCCATGAGTGGCTCTGCGAACTCTGAAAGAATGCGGGTTTTCTACATAATGGATTCGATATATAAAAATAAATGCAGGGTTTTAAGTAGGGACGGGGTCGAAAATAATGTCCAGTTCCCTTGGATTGGAGAATTCGTTCCACCCATCCGCTCTATTTTCGGAATTCGGTCTGGTCTTGTGCCTTCTCAGTCTTTCTTCTTTCATGTAACTGCGATGTTCTATCTTCTGGGTCGTGCTTTTATTGAGAAGGGTCATGATAGGTGTTTGACCATCCAAGGTCAATTTGTCGAAGTGCACTCCGTTCCTGAGCATGAGGGACTTGAGAAATCCGAGCCTGTTCTCTCGAAGGTCTTCAATGTCTCTCTTGAATTGCTTGGTTTTAACACATTTCCAGGGCATGAAGGAGTTCAGAGATTGAATTTCAAGCTGGCATTCAAACTCGTTCCGACTTATTTCTCCTTTCACATATCTTGCGCTCAAATTATCCAATGTGCGCCTGGTCCAGAGTTCAGATCCCACCATTATTTCCAACCCAGGAAAATCCGAGGCCAGCCGCCATGTTCCACCGCCTCTTTTTGCATCCAGAAAAAGAGTGCGGGACATCTCAAGCGTTACGTCAGCTATTTCTCCATAAACGTTCGAATTGTTGGTGATGTAAAGGTTGACTTCGACACCCTTCTCTTCTTTGAGCGTTTTGATGAGCTTGTAAATCGCCCTGATTCTCTCGCCTAGTCTACCCGACGGAATAAAGGGGTCGTTCAGCGCTTCATTCTTGTCCAGCCCGATTACTCCCCCTTCCTCGGCAGCGGTAGATTTCGTCTCGCCCAAGACAAGATTGGTGAGCCAGAGATGAATGCTTTCGGTTTTCATCAGGGGTGGCAAGAGGCAGTTTCTGCTCATGACGAAGAAATTTATCTCATCTAGCTCTTCTGTGTTCACATGAGAACGTTTGAAAGTTCCGGGAAAGTCCTTCCTGTCTATGATGGTTCGCATGTTGCCGCTCCAGGCTGCGTCCGCCGAAGCCAGGTTGGGTTTTCCATCACGATATGGAACATTTTCTAAAAATCTCGACCTGTTGAAGATCAAACCTTTATGAAAATCGTCGGTGAGGCCCTTGAGAGAAAGGTACATGCCTTTCTCTGGCTGTATAAAAAAATCCGGATGGCAAAGCAATATGTCGTCTCCGAGGAGATGTGCTTCCTCGCCCTCTTCAAGAAGTTCATCAAGAGTGTCGGTGGAATGGGCGCTCTTTCCGCCGAGACTGACCGCGTTGAAAATGTCCAGGCTTTTTTTGAATTTGCCGGTG
>DAOVAY010000042.1 GCA_030670795.1 Methanobacteriota archaeon
GAAAATGTCCTCATAGCAGGAGTCGTTCCCCCAGGCCAGCATCTGCGGGATGTTGTCCGCCAGAGATAACGCCCTGAATCTCGGCGCGCCCTCGACAATCGTGCCCTTGGCAAGGTCGGCGGTGAAATGCGACGCGGTGGAAGCGCTGCCGCCGTTCCCGCAAAAGAATATTTTCTTTTTATCGGCACGGGCCTTCAACAGAATGGTGGCCAGTTCGTCGAAAAACTCGGCTTGATTCTGCCTCAGCTCCTCGAGGCACCGGATAATGTCCTCTAGATAATCGTCAATAAACTTCTTCCTGAATTCGTCCATCTTCTCACTCTCCTCTTATCGTTTTCGCACCCTTGAAATCGAACCTGAAATCGAGCTGCACCAGTCCCTGGGCCATGAGCGCCTTCCGGACCGCTTTCTGATTTTGCCTTCGGCAGAAGAGCATCATGTACCCGCCCCCGCCGGCGCCGGTGAGCTTTCCGCCGATCGCCCCATTCTCTTTTGCGATTTTGTACAGCTTGTCTATCTTCGGATTGGTGATGCCGCTCGCCAGCTTCTTCTTGTTCTGCCAGGAGACGTCCAACAGCCTGCCGAATTCCAGGAGGTCGCCTCTCTCGATGGCCTTCTTGATTTCCATGGCCAGTTCCTTTATTTTGTGCAGGGATCCGACCACGATTTCCTTATCCTTCTTCGTGGAGCTGTCCTGGGAGCGCAGAATCTTGGAAGACTGGCGCGTGCTTCCGGTGAAAAAGAGCATGATGTCGGCCTCCAATCGCATTCTAATCTCCTTGGGCGCTTTGAGAGGTTTGATATCCACGCCCTTCTTGGAAAACCTGATGAAGTTGAGACCGCCGAAGGCCGCCGCATACTCGTCCTGCTTGCCGATGGGCAAACCCAATTCTTTAAATTCAATCTTGTAGGCCAGCTCGGCCATCTCCTGCTTTGTCAGCTTCAAATGCTCGAGATGGTTGATTATGTTGATTATGTTCACGGCGACCGCGCCCGACGACCCGAGACCGGTGCCCGGCGGAATCTCCGATGCCATGAACAGGTTCATTCCCCTCTGCACGTTGAAGTGCTTGAGAACGGCCATGGGAATGTCCAGACCTTCTCCGTACTTCAGTCGATGAAAATCCTTCACCAGCTTGTTGATTTGCAGGTCCGAAGAAATTATTTGAATGCGGTCGTCCTGCCTCAGCTCCAGAATCGTGTAGAAGTACTTGTCGATGGCCGCACTGACCACTACTCCTCCATACTTCTCGTAGTAGGAAGCCAGATCCGTACCGCCGCCCCCGAAACTTATTCTGACGGGCGAACGACTAACCAACGTCATCAAGTATCACTTTCCCTAGCTCCAGTCCCTCAGGCGTTCCAATGTCGTAGAACCTCTGGGGGGTGAGCAGGCCAAAAAGACGACCTCTATTTATTAGTTTTGGGAATATGTCCGTCTCCAGGGAGAATTTTCTATCGATGGCCAGCTCCAAAACCGTCTTGCTCAACAAAGATACACCGGCCTCCACACCGTTCATTTCCGCGATACTCTCCTTTTTATTATAAGCCAGTACAAGTCCGTCATCGGCCAGATGCACGTTATTTACGGTTATTTTGTCGTGGTTGTCATAGACCGTGATCACGCCCAGCGCTGTCTGAACAGAGAACAACTCGACCATGGGAGCCAGGTCGATCGGTAGTAAACTGTCTCCGTAGGACACGAAGAATATGTCGTCGAGAAGTTGAGTAGCATTCAGGAGCGCTCCGCCAGTACCTAGGGGCTCTTGTTCAATTGAATAAAGAATCTCAACATCAAAGGCAATGCCATTTCCAAAATGAGTTTCAATCTGTTCGTGAAGGTGACCGGTGCAAAACAGGAAACGCCCGATGCCTTGCTTTTTAACATGCTCTACCAGATACTCCAGGAAAGGCCTATCCTGAATCGGCATCATTGACTTGGGTATGTCATGAGTGACAGGATGCAACCTCGTTCCCAGGCCCCCGCAGAGTATCACCGCCTGCTCGACTCTTCTCATAATTACACCCGTCTAAGTGCCAGCCAACTCCTTCAATCTCCCGATGCTGGCCAGGGAAATCAAATTCACGCCGATAGCAGCCAGGTTCTCCCCCGCGCCTTCTTCTCTATCGACAATTACGATCGCGGTTTCGACCTCTCCGCCTGCTTCTCGAACAGCCCCTATGGCCTTAACCAGACTGCCTGCGGTGGTCACGGTGTCCTCCACGAAAAGGACCTTTTCCCCGGGAGTCAACTCTCCCTCGATGAGGTTTTCGGCTCCATGGTCTTTCCTCTCCTTCCTGACCATGAGATAAGGTATGCCGCATTCCTGGGAGACGGCGGCTGCGATGGGAACCGCGCCCAGCTCGACACCCGCCACCTGCTCGCAATCGCCGAGATGCTGGCTCATGGCCTTTGCCACCTTTGTCAGAAACGCCGGTTTGGTTATGGCCACCCTGAGGTCTATGTAATAGTCGCTTTTTCTGCCCGAGGTCAGCGTGAATTCGCCCGTCTTGAACGCCCCGAGTTGGACTATTTCCTCTTCCAGAATGTAAACCACCGGCTCCTAAAGGCACTGGCATTATAATAATATGATGTATCTCAAATTCCCGGAGCCGTATGTTTACCAAGGCACATCCTTCTTCCCCATCTTATAACCTATAATGTTCACCGCCTTGTGCAATAATGGTATGATGATTATCAAACCGATAAGACCGATGATGTACTCGTCCACAATGAAATTCGCGTAGAACCAGTCGAACTGGAGGGGAACAATCAAAATCAGTGTGCCGATAAAAAAGTCATATTGGTCCAGAACCGGGACCTTCGCTCCGCTTTTTTTCTTCATCCGCCTCTTAATGAAACTGCCCAGCGTATCGCCCATCATGGAACCGAAGGCCAGCAAGAATAAAATCAGAATTGTATTTTGAAATTCGGCATGCCACCACCAATCCGGAGCATCCATGGACTTAACAATCCCCAATTGTATAAGCCCTATGATAATACCGCTGGCCGTTCCGCCGAACAGGCCTCTCCAGGTCTTGCCGTCACCCAGTATTCTTGTGCCGTCCTTCATTTTCTTTCCGAAATCCATGGGCGTTCCCCCGCCGAAGAGTACGGCGGCAGAGTTCGGCACCAGCATGGGAACCATGAGCCAGAGGGCCAAGGGAATAACCAACAGTATGTCCATCGGAAGTTGATGGAACAGGAGATAGATAATTGTGTTGCTTCTTGGCTACTGAAACTTTTTATACCTTCCAGACTATTATCGTCGTGGTGTTAGGATGAGGAAAATCAAGACATACATAGAGGGGTTTGATGAAGTTCTGGATGGAGGCATACCTGAGGGACATGTGGTCTTGGTTTGCGGCACGCCAGGTACAATGAAAACGTCTCTCACATACAGCATCATGTATGAGAACGCAAAGAGAGACGGAATGAAGGGCCTATACATCTCACTGGAAGAGACCTATGAAAGCCTGAAAGGGGCGATGATGGAACTGGGCATGATTGACATAGACCAGCTGGACGTCTATATGCTGGACGTAGGCAGAATCCGAAGAGAGCATCCCGAGGAGGAGCTGAAAAAGGACTGGTTGAACCTACTGAACAAATATATTAAAAAGCGGGTGGAAGCGGACGCCTTCGACATCATAGTCATAGATTCGCTTGCGGCCCTGTATGCTTTGGCCACGCTGAAGAATCCGCGCGTGGACCTCTTCCATTTCATTAGATTCCTCAAAGAACTGGACTCTACCGTGTTCCTCATATCGGAGATTTCCCACGGCTCTACCGCTCTGGTTTCCAACGATGAGGATTTCCTGGTGGACGGCATAATTCACCTGAAGATGCACGAGGTGGGAGAGAGCGACTTCCAGCTGAGAATCAACTGCATAAAGATGCGGAGAACAAAACATGAAAGAGGCTGGAATCGGCTGATGCACTCGATAGAGGGTTTCACCACTACGCCGGTGATTTCCGATTAGGCCATTCCTATTCCTTTCCGAATAGGCCACTCCTATTCCGCAAAAACCTCATTTTTTATTGGCCCTTGAGTTCTTACGCTTTTCGTTGGCCTTGCAGCTCATGTCCAGGCACATCAGCTCCGGGCGCCGCCTCTTGGCAATGACCTTTATCTGCGGTCCCTTGCAGGTTTTACAATCATCTTCATGCGGGACAATAGTGCCGAACTGGGGCAGGGGATAGGTGTTTGTGCAGTCCGGGTAGCTGGTGCATCCGACAAACCTCTTTCCTCTCTTGGACCTCCTGATGACCAAGTCTCCTTCTTTACATTTCGGGCATCGGGCGATCTGGGACTGCTCCTTCAGAGCATCCTGAACCTCCTTGCGGATGTCATCTTTATGTGTCAGAAGGACGCCGAGACTCTTTGCCAGCATTTCCTGCGATTCCGATACGACCTCGTCCTGTTTCTTCTTCCCATTCTCTATCTCGGTCATATCGTCCTCCAGCTGCTTGGTCATATCCGGCTTGGATATCATATCCGCATTGTCTTCTAAAGCCTGTATTATGGTCCTGCCCGTGTTCGTGGGGGCTATGTTAGTACCCTCCACATATCCGCGGTCGTAGAGTTTCTGTACGATTTCGTGCCTGGTGCTCTTTGTGCCGAGCCCAAGACGCTCCATCTCCCTGATGAGGACGCCCTGGGTGAATCTCCTGGGCGGTTCGGTCTTGCCTTCCCTGCCTCTTACTCCCACGACGTTAACTTCCTCGCCTTTTTTCAACTCTGGCATGAATACGTCATTGTGCTTGATGTACGGATAATAAGAATACCATCCTTCATCCAGCGTCTCATGACCGTGCGACTGGAACTCCTCGCCCTCAATGTCGAACCTGGCTTCCTTTCTCAGGACCAGCGCGTCGGGGGCCAGCGTTGCCAAGAACCGCCTTACCACAAGTTCGTATATCCTCCAGTTATCCCCTGTCAATCTTTCTTTGGTGGCGGCCCCGACAGGGTGAATGGGCGGGTGGTCGGTAGTCTGTTTCTTGCCGCGTGTGGGTCTGAGTTTCTCTTGGGCCAGTATTTCTTCGGCTTCCTTGGCAAAGCCGGATTTCATCAGCTCTTTCAGTATGTTCTTTAACGGCAATGTGGAGGGATAGACCATGTTGTCGGTCCTCGGATAGCTTATCAATCCGTCGGTGTATAGACGCTCGGCCACGGCCATGGCCCTGGAAGCGGAAATGCCCATACGACTGACTTCGGCCAGGAACTGGGTCGTATTGAATGGTGAAGGCGGTCTTTCGTTCTTCTCCTCCGCAATATATTCCAGCACATTGGCCGTCTTCGCATCCTTCACGGTCTCGAGAACCTTATCGGCCGGTCCCTTCTCCCAGAACACGCCATGGACGTGTTTGGCAAAGAAGTGGCGTCCTTTCTCCAGGTCCACCAGTATCTCCCAGAATGGTTTGGGCTCGAAAACCTCGATATCCTTCTCCCTGTCCACGACGAGCGCCAGTGTCGGGCTCTGCACCCTACCCACTGATAGAAAATCCGCGCCCATCATGCCAGTGGCGGTGGACATGAACCGGGTAAGGACGGCTCCCCAGGCCAAATCTACAATCTGTCTGGTCTCGGCAGCGGTGGCGAGATTTATATTCAAATCGATTATGTTGTCAAATGCATTCCGGATTTCCGGACCTGTGAGGGCGGAGAATCTGGCCCTCTGTATTTTCACGTCGGGCGAAAGTTCCATAATCGACACTGCTTCCGCACCGATCAGCTCTCCCTCCCGATCGAAGTCCGTGGCAACGATTACCTCGTCCGCTTCTTTGGCCAGCTTCTTCAAGGCGTTTATTAGCCAGCCGGCGGTCGGGCTCTTTATCGGCGATGTTCTTACAAGTTCCTCAAGGTCATCCAAGTTCCAGCTTTTGAACTCGTCCGGATAGTCAAAATTGAGTATGTGGCCTCTCATTCCGATGACTGCGCATTCCGTACCGTTCCAAGGAAACCTGAGAACCGGTACCTTATTGATGAACGTCTTTCGGTAAGAGCCTTTTGACAGTATTGCGGCGACTCTCTGGGCTGCGTTGTTCTTTTCGCAGATGATGACGCTGACCATGGACTTGGGGCATGAAGCATGGGTTATAAATATCTTGGGGATGTGGGTTTCAGACCTCTATCGCCTCTCCTTCCATCGGCATGCGCACGTCAAAATCTTCGGCTATTAAATCCTCGGCCAGCGGCTCTCTATTGTCCCCGTGACAGAGCACAACCGTCTCAGGAGAACAACCGTTTATAAACCTGAGAAGCTCCATATGATCGGCGTGTGCTGAGAAATCGTAGAAGCCCACTTCACATTCAACCTTATGGGATACGTTGCCGAAGAGCATCTCTCCGGTCTCTAACAAACGTCTGCCATTGGTGTTCTCAACCTGGAAGCCGGTGAGTAAAATCGCGCTGTCTTTATCCGTTCTCTTGTTTCTCAGGTATTCCAAGACCGGGCCTCCGTCGAGCATGCCGCTGGTCGTGACCACCACTTCGGATTTCTCTACGATGCTTCTTTCAGAGTTATTCTTTATTGCCCTTGTATGGGAGATGGCCTTTCTTAATTTTTCCAATGAACGCAGATATACGGGTATCTTAACGAATTCCTTATTCACTGCCCTACCCATACCGTCCAGCCACACTTCAAAACCGGAGTTCATTAGAATCATGAGCATCTCTTGTGTCCTTCCCACGGCGAATGCGGGAACTATCACCAGTCCTCCCCGGTCCACCACTTCTCTCGCTTTCTCAAGGAACTCGTACTCTGTCGTGCTCCTGGGGGGGTGGTTCCTACCGGCATAGGTGCTTTCTATAATCAAAACGTCACAATCTACAGATGAAGTGCCCTCGACGAGATGTGTGCCCAACGTATTAATGTCGCCCGTGAACAAGGTGCTCTTGTCAGATATCACTTCGAACATTGTGGCACCGGGAATATGACCGGCCGCGTGCGCGACAACTTCCACGTCACCCACCTCAACGCTTTCTCCGAATGTCACCTCTTGAAAGTGCCTGCGCATCGCCTTCACGTCCCATTTTTCATAAGGTAAAGGAAATCCTTCTGAGGTCGACACCTTCACGCTGTCCTCCAGCAGCATCTTGCCCACTGCTATTGTTGGAGGGGTCGCTATGACATCCACACCCTGCTGGGCACATAGCCAGGGCATCATTCCGGAATGGTCTATATGTGCGTGGGTGAGAAAGGCCAGGTCCACGGTGGACGGCCTCATCGGATACTTTGGAGGTTTGGAGGGCGTGAGTCCGCAATCGAAGAGGAATTTGATTCCCCTGTCCTCAAGGTAGAGACAGAGACTGCCCACCTCGTCGGCGCCCCCCAGTAACGTCAGCATCATCGGGGGGTGATTGCACTCTTGATATTATAAATGCGCCATCTGTCACATACAAAAAATGTTTAACTCTAAAGTTCATTAGGAGTCGGCGGAGAGCATTCGGTTGTACAAATCAAATGGTGATAACAGATGAAAGTCAATGATGTGATGACGAGCGACGTCTTCGTTGTGGGACCTGAGGATACAATAGCAGAAGCAGTGAAAAAACTTGCGGAGCATGGAATATCCGGCTCCCCTGTGGTGGATAGCCAGGGGACTCTGGTCGGAATTATCACGGAGTCTGACATCCTCAACGCGCTGAAGGTCAAGTACAAGCAACTCCGGATGGTCTATCCCTCTCTTTCGCTCGTAAGCGTTTCCTTCGTGGAAAAGTTCCATAATAAAGAAGCGATCGAGGCCTTCAAGGAGATATCATCGTCGAAGGTCTCCGAGCTCATGACAAAAGACGTGGTTACCATAGAAAACGGCAGCGAGCTGGGTAAGGTAGTGCGGCTCATGATGGAGAAGGACGTAAACAGGGTACCCGTCATGAAAGAAGAAAACATCATCGGCATTGTTTCGCGGGCGGACGTCATCAAAGGCCTGGCCAAATCGGACATAGTTTTGAACATCTGAACACGCAAAACTTATTTTACTTGGAAAGGATGTAATGTGCATGAGCGTGGTAGCCAGAGGGGCGGAAGCGACCATTAGAAAGGGCGTTTGGCACGGAAAAGACGTCATCATCAAGGAAAGGACGAAGAAGACCTACAGGGTCAATGCTCTTGATGATAGGTTAAGGGCGTCCAGGACAAAAAGCGAGGCCGCGCTTATGGCGCAGGCCAGAAAGTTGGGAGTGAGAACCCCGCTGATATACGACATCAACCTCGTCGACTGCGTTATCGTTATGGAGTTCATTGAAGGCCCCATCGCCAAAACGGTACTTCAGGATTCTGAATCGCGTTCAAGCATAGCCGGACTCATCGGTGCCAGCGTGGGAAAACTGCACAAGGCCAACATCATCCACGGTGACCTTACCACCTCAAACATGGTTTTGAATGAAGAACTGTGCTTAATCGATTTCGGGCTCGGTGAAAAGAGCCAGGAGCTTGAAAAGAAAGGCGTGGACATGCACCTGTTGAAAGAGGCGCTCGAGAGCGCGCATTCCGAACATCCGGAGCTTTATGAGGCTGTGAAAACCGCCTACCTTGGGGAATACCCTGAGGGCAAACCCGTGATTAATCTCGTAGAGGAAATACAGAAGAGGGGACGTTACACATGAAAATTTACTTTGCCACCGGCAATCCTGGGAAATTAAAGGAAGTGTCTGAAAAATTTGCAGGAATCGGCATCGAAGTAATGCAGCTTGAGGACGAGTACCCAGAAATACAGACATCCCAACTCGAAGAGGTTGTCCGGTGGGGGCTGGATTGGCTGTGGGAACGGCACAAGGTCCCTCTCATGATTGACGATTCCGGTCTTTTCATAAAAGTCTTTGATGCTTTTCCTGGAGTTTATTCCGCATACGTGTTCAAGGCTCTGGGTTGCGAGGGCGTCCTGAAACTGATGGAAGGTGTTGACCCCCGTCAGGCAGAATTCCGCTGCTGCGCCGGTTACATTGACGGCAATGGCCAGGTCGTCGTAACAGGAACCGTCAAGGGCCGAATAATCCATGAAATGCAGGGGACTGGCGGTTTTGGATATGACCCCATCTTCGTGCCCCAAGACCAGAAGAAGACGTTCGCACAGATGACTGTTGAAGAGAAGAACTCCATGTCGCACAGGGGAAGGGCCTTCGGGCTGCTGGCCGATAAACTCAGAGAGTAATGATCAGTGCCTCGGCGCGTTGATAGGGGGAAGCGGCGGAAGATACTCGATCGGTGAATTACATTGTATACAGAAGCCCTCGGAAGGCAGGCACGAATGATGATAGTCAACGCCGCAATCACATTTGTATGCGCTTTCGGTTGTCGGCCGGTCGCATACCCGACACCTACTCACCTCCTTCTCCGCCGCCATCCAGATTATTGCCCCAAGGTCAATCAGGCCAAACAATATAACAAGGGCAAGCCAGAAAGGCGTGTTCTGCCATATGCTGAAAGGTGCAACCTCGCCGGTTATGTCAATGGCATAAACCGTGGTCGTGTCCTCGAATGTGAAGTTTAGGGTCTCCATCTCCCCGGAAGGCATGGCCCCCACGGCCGTCCCGCCGAGGTAGAAGGAGCCCAGGGGGTCGGCGAATAGCCAGTAACCGATTTCATCCGCAAAGGCATGGAGTTTGACCTCACCGCCGTAATACGAGCGGATGCCGTCACCGGTCTGTGACAGCGCATTCGTTGAATTACCCGCATAGACGGCGGCAAACGCATGGCCCTCGGTGAGATATATCCTGGCAGTGCCTCCGGCGTCGTGTATCATCGTGGAAATGAGCAGGGCATAGTCCTCGCAGTCGCCGGCCCTGTTTACAAGACACTGGTCGGGCGTATACCAGAGGTCCTCGCCGGGGTCGTCCTCATACACTATCGTACTGTCAACGTAATCGAATATGGCACATGCTTTTCCTATATTGTAGCTCGGTCCCAGGCCCGCAATGGCCGTGTTCGTGGCCATTTCCACTGCCAGCGATTCGAAGTCGACCAGTTCGTTGGCCTTTTCATAATAGGTCTGTTGGTTCACTATGACCTCATAGGGGCTGGCAGGGGTAAGCGGCGTGACCGAAATCGTATGTTCGGAGAACATCAGCCAGTCACTGCCGCCGGACCTTATCCGGAACCATCCTAGGGCTCTCTCTTCCAGGATTTTGATCTTTACCCTGTAATTCTGGTTTCCCGAGAACGGAGGAGGGTCAACGGCCATCGCCCTTATTTCGACATTTTCGCCCGGCTGCAGCTCGCTGTGGACCGCCTGAACCGTCTCCACCAGGGTGCCCATCCAGTCGAAACCTACGTCAATCAAAAAAATTGGGAGGGTATCATTGTTGTAAAGGGTCAGCCTGATGGCGCCCCCGTAGTCCTCGAATATCCGCCCCAACGATATGGAAATTACAACGTCCGGCGTGGTCTGGACGTTGCCGGCAATCGGCGGAATATCCGGAAGCGGGTCAGCGGTATACGGCAAGGGCGCGTGAAGGTCTGAAGAGGAAAAGCCCTCCACTGTTGAAGTAAACACCAGAGAGTACATGCCGCCCACTATCGAAAACATAAAAAGCACCGTGACAATGCCAACGACCAGGGGACGGCTCATCGAGGGGGGAAACGGGGCTTGGCAAATAATATTGTCGCCTAAATAAGATTTGCAAAAGCTATATATCCAAAAACAGTATCCAGCGGAATCACGGGCCCGTAGGGTAGTTTGGCCAATCCTTGTAGCTTTGGGAGCTATAGACTCCAGTTCAAATCTGGGCGGGCCCATCAACTACCCGATTGCACCAACTAACAGTGACCGACCAGATTTAAGAGGAAGGGAGCGTAGCGAGCTTCTCTCGTCAAATTCGGGCGGGCCCATTCTAAACTCTTTTCGTTGTAATTCATGGACCCGCCCTCTCGACAACATATGTTGAGTCATCAATGATTTCTTAAGTTGTCGATTCGTTCGGGCCCACTTTTACTATTTATAAAGGTTACGCCGTAGGTAAATGGGCATTCCAACACAAATTCGTTTTGGTTAGTGGAACCATTTTCTCACATGAATACATTTATATCGATATTATTCTTAATGCGTGGGGGGTTAAATCATGGTTAATTATCCACCTTATGTCGATGCGTATGGAAAAATCAAAGATGTATTTGATAAAATAAAACATGCAGCTGTGCCACCAAAAGTTACAACTGATTTTATATATTCAAAACTGGGACTGAAATCTACAAGTTATCGACCAATGGTCCCTTTGTTAAAAAAGTTAGGCTATATAAATGAAGCACAAGTTCCAACCGAAGCTTATCGAGATTATAGGGAAGAAGCAAAATCAACCCACATTATGGCCAAACAAATAAGGTTGTCATATAATACTTTATATTCTGCACACGAATACGCACATACCTTAACAAAAGAGGAAATTGTAGAAAAATTAATCTCTGTTTTAGGTGCTTCAAAAACGGATAAAACTGTTGTAAAAGTAGCTGCTACGTTTTTAGCATTGTGTGACTTAGCAGATTTTGATATTGACGAAACCCCAATAATTGAAGAAACGGATGAAGGAACAAAAACAACTACAACAAAAAGGGATGAACATGAATTTGGAATTACCTACACGATTGTATTAAACCTGCCTGCGACTACGGATGGAGCGGTGTTTGATGCAATATTTAAAAGTTTGAAGGAGCATTTATTGAAATGAAACATAAAATAAGTCCAGAACATCTCCTCCTTCTGTTTGGGATAAAAAACCAAATGGTTGAAAGGGATTTAATTACCCTTGAAGAAGCAGGTATTGATATTGGTCATATTGAGACAATTTCAAAAGATGAGCCAGTGGACACTGAATTGTTTGAATATGAAATTGTAAAATCTGCAAAGAAAATGGCCAATTTCTATGTAATTTATTATTCCCTTGAAAACAGTGTTCGCAAACTGATTAAGGATGTTCTTATGGAAAAGTATGGTTTAGATTGGTGGAACAAAGCAGTATCTCCCGGTGTAAAAACATCTGTTGAAGACAAAAAGAAGAAAGAGTTAGAAACTGCAATGTCTATACGTTCCGAAGATCCGTTGGATTATACCAATTTTGGTGAATTATTAGAGATAATAAATCACAAATGGGATGATTTCGATTCAATACTAAGAAGCAAAAAAGCAGTTCAAGACACTCTATCTCCATTAAATAAAATTCGAAATGTTGTTGCTCATAGTTGTGAGTTGAGTGATGATGAAATTATCCGCTTTGAATTATTGATAAGGGATTGGTTAAGAATCCAATCATAATATACTAAAAGATATTGGAAGCTCACCAATCTACAATCCAAACACTATCAGCAGGAACATGCACCCAGTATCCTTCGCCTGGCTTCATCATGTAGTTAGGTCCAACTTCTTTAATGCGATAGGGTTCAGCAGGATCGCAGACCATGACAATATCGGCTCCTGTGCCCCAGAGGGCGTTCGCAACCGTCTCTGTGGTGAGGGAAGGATAACCGACGAGGTTCCAACTAGCATATAACGGGATGCTTAGGGGAGAGCCAAACACATCTCCCTTAACTGTGAGAATCACATTAGACTCGGTTATATTTATCCAGAAACCTTTCAAATGATTCATCTCATTAAAATCATCCTTGGAATCCGGTCTGTAAACGTTATTCGACTTCCAGGGATTTAAGGGGTCAAGGGGGTCGTACGTCCATATATGATCCCACTTACCCGCGATGCTCTCAAGAACCGAATCGATGGAGTAATGTAACTGGCGGACAGGAAGCGATATTAAGTTCCAGCCTTGCTGGAGTGCTATATCGTACTCGATGTAGTTATAAGGGGCCATGAGAGGGAAATCGTCCTTGGTAATCGCGTCAATAATATACGGTGTGTCACCGAGGCCGTCGCTTCCAGGTAGGTCCTGGTTGGGTCCAGAATATAGATCGGTTCCATTATAATCGTCCCAATAATTACCGCCAATAGGGTATATGGCGTTCCAAACATTAGCCCCATGAAGATGTGCGTCAATGGCATTTTGGGTGTTGTTGACGAAGTTATTGTGGTAGATGTGATTAGTACCCATCATAACGCATATTCCCCGGGCATTCGTGCTTATTGAGTTGTTAGCAATGATGTTGGTGGTTCCACATATATAGAGACCCGCATAACTATTTGAAAAAACAGTATTATCGGTAATGGTATTCCAATAACCGCCAATTAACATGCCGATAACATTGTTCGATACCGTGTTATTTATAATGATATTCTCCCTTGTAACATAAGGGTCTATTCCCTCATCCGCATAAATTCCATATTCAGTATTCCCGGTTACTATATTATTTTCATAAGTATTATTACGTGAACCGTGAAAGAAAATACCATCGAAATTAGATAAAACGTAATTATTTTTTACAGTGATATTCTGAGTATATGTACCGCATATACCATCATCATTATTCGTAACCTTGCAGTTTTCGATAGTGCAATCATGCGCGAAATAAAGGTATATTCCTGCGTCGCCATTATACAAAGTAAATCCAGTGATGTTTACCCAATCAACAATGATGTAAACTGCAACATCGGTTCCAGAACCATCAATGATGGTCGTATCCCTATTCTGACCAATCAAAGTCAAACTCTTATCAACAACCACATTTTCAACATATGTCCCATTACTGACCTCGATCGTATGTCCGTCCA
>DAOVAY010000014.1 GCA_030670795.1 Methanobacteriota archaeon
TCCTGAACTAGGATTTCCCTGAGAATTCTCAACGCTGGAATTACACTCAAAATGTCGGTTCTGGAGACAATTCCGACGATCTTGTCCTGTTCGGTCACGGGTACTGCTCTGTAACCGGATGACAGCATTGTCTCGGCGATATCCATTATAGAGTCGTCCTTTTTAACCCGGGGCGGAAAGCTCATGACGTTCTCTATTTTCGTGGTCATCGGCAGGCTTCTTCTCTTGAGAAGGGTTTCATAGCTCACCAGGCCCACCACTTTGTCCTTGGAAACCACGGGAACCTCGTTGATGTCGTTGGCCTGCATCTTTCCTATTGCCGAGGATACGTCATCCTCTGGATTCACCGTGATGAGGTTCCGGCTCATTACGTCTTTCGCCTTGATTTCCTGCACGTTTAATCTGGTCATTCTAAACTCTCCAGATATCCAAACTCACCTAAATTAACTGATGGTTCAGGTGCTAACACGGGCTTTATTAAATACTTTTCCTGTTACTCCTCACGATGTCATTCATAGCATCTTGACATTTCTGCTTGAACTCTTCCAACCCGCTATCGTTCATCAATATCTGGTCTGCGCTTTCCAGCGCCCTCAAAATGCCCCATGATTCTTCCCTTTTGTCGCGGGCGTCAAATTCCTCAGGGGTCTCCGGGTCATCATCCCGACTCCGTATTTTCAGTCTTTGGAACCGTTCCTCAACCGGGGCATCAATGCCGATGACCACCAGGCCATCTCCGTAAGTTCTTCTGAATTGCTCAATCTCTGCCAAGCTTCTCGATCCATCTACGATGACGTTGCCCTTCGGCATCTGGTCCAGCGTTCTCAATGCCCATACGTTATCGCCGTGGGTCTGCCTTTGTTCAGTGGCAAATGCACCTATGGACGCATCATCAGATGTTACGCCCGCTTCTTCAGCGAAGGCCCTTACCACGTCCCCCATTCGGACATGAGAGAATCCCAGCCCCTTTGCCGATTGAACAAGTATGTCCTTACCCGAGCCGGGCATTCCAACCACGACAACGGTAACCAAAACGTCACCTCAAATAAGAGAGTGTTTCTCGAAGTACTCTGGCGCGCTGCGCCTTAGAGCGCTGATCATCATTTTCCTCGCTTTTCTTGCCTCGTCAGCGCCCAGGAAGAGGTCAAGCGCCTCAGTCATACGGTTTATGAAGTCTATTGCCAGTTCTGCAGTTAGGTCGGCCTTACCAGCGCCAACTTCGGTCAATTGCTTGTTTATGGCATGTTCAAGTATTGGCGACACTGGCACTAATTCTTTCTCAACCTCTTCAATGAAACCTTGACTATCCAGAGACTCACCTGACCACGTAATCGAATGCAGAGTTAATATCAAATTTTAACTATTAAAGCTATCGTTCAAAGACAGTGTCCAATCCCTAAAAAATAGCTCCTATCTTTAAAAGATAGGCTTAAGTAGCTGGCTGTTAATTCTCCACAGATGAGTGGTGGGAGAAGACTTACGGTAAGAGAAAAAATTTTAGTTCATCTGGCACAATTTTCAAGATATGCAGAAGAATTCGAATGCCCCGAGGCGATGTCCCAGGCCGGAATATCTCTCGCGATCGAGAAATCGCGCGCCCACACAACGCTCGAGCTGAACCGGATGAAAGAGGACAGGTTTGTTACGGAAAGACTGGCCCGCGTCAAGGGGGCCAAATCAAAACGAAAGACCTATACACTGACCAATCAGGCGTCGGTCACGGAAAGGCGAATTACCGGACACATTGAGGGCCTGGAGATTCAATTACTGGGTTCCGAGGACCCGGGAATAGTCAATGGCCAGCAAGCGGCTGAAGTTCTTATGAAGGAATTGCCAGCATCCAGGGCAATGGCATTCGATATTATTTTGTCATCCGATGGAAAGATCAACCTGGAGGAACATAGACCTCCGCCAGTGAGCCCTACGATTCCGGATGATGAGACCGATTCTGCGGGTTCGGACGAAACCATAATTCACGATGGCCAGACCTTTGATGCCATTATACTTCAGGCGAATATGCTCTCCAAAAAAGGTCGCCCCAAGGAAGCCCTGGCCATGCTCGAGAAAGCCATGAAATCTAATCCCTCGAACCTGGATTTATCAAGGGCATATTATTCCAGAGCCAGCATATTCAGAAAGCAGGGAAACTACCCGTCAGCACTGGAGGAAATCAACAAATCCCTGAACTTTGCAGAGGATTCCGGGAAACCGCTGATGGTGGGCCGATGTCAGATGGAAAAGGCAATGATATTATCGGGCAAGGGAAATGAGCCAAAATCATTAGAACTTCTGGATTCGGCAGACATGATATTCAGACAGGAGAACAGCCAGGTTGACCTTCTGCGATGCGGAATAAACCAGGGCATCATTCTGAGAAACATGGGAAAAATTAACGAAGCGGTCGATGTGCTGGATATCTCTCTTGACCTTGCTGAAAGGACCGGTCTGGACCGGCTTAAAGCCTATGCTCTGGTGAATCTCACAGACCTGCTTAACGAGCAAAAGGATTATGAACGTTCCAAAGAGCTGGGTCAGAAAGCCAAGGATATTTTCCAGGTTCTCGACGAGCCGATTATGCTCGCCGCTTCGCTCTTCAATCTGGGGACCGCCCAGGCAGGTCTGGGAGAAAAGGCAGAGGCGATAACAAGCCTGGACAATGCCATTTCCATTCTCGAGAAAAACGGGATGCTCACGTCAAGAACCGACTGGCTGGAGAAATACGCGTCCATCCTCGAGGAACTGGGTGAAGCGAAAAAAGCAAAATCGATACTCCAAAAAATCTAGCAGATTTAAACCTTCAAAACTTGCTGCCCACAAGCCTGTAAGCCGGTTTGTACGCCTCAGCATACTCCCTGGAGTGATGCAGCACAGGGAAATTGTCGGTTTTTATCGTTTCATTGAATTCTGAAAGAATATCTGGATCCTTGACAGCCACTGACTCATTTCTTATCCTCATAGATATGGTATCCCAGACGTTCCTAAACAGCTCAGGATTCTTTGGAAATTCGTTGCCCAAGTTAATGAAGGCTTGGAGAATCTCAATGGGTGGAATCTCCCTGGCTTTCGCGGGTCTGAGGTTTACGCGAAATATCGGGTGAAAGAGGGTGATGTTCTCGAAAAGCCCCTCGTCTTGATCCGCACTGACGCTTTCCCACTCTTCTAACAACCAGACTTCAACACTTTTACGGTCCGTTAATGCATGCTCCGGCCCCATACACGCCTGATAAAGAAGTTTGTAGACGTCTACGATTCGCATTTCCGGGTATTTTACCAAATGCTGGCTGACAAGTGCCACGGTTCTTTCAGTCATAATCTCCTTTTGCATTTCGGGACTTAAAAGACTAACCGTTATATATGCACTTGTCGATTCGGAAGCGATGCCTGAGGAACTTAATAAATTGGCCAGAAAATATGCGCTTCAAAACGCCGTCGAATACGGGGGCAAAGCCAATCCTGGTTCGGTGATTGGCCAGATAATGGCCGCTGCCCATGATTATCGGTCCCGGGCAAATGAGGTCACTGAAGTCGTGGCTTCTGTGATTTCTGATGTGAATTCGATGAATTTAGAAGCTCAAAGGGCGGAGTTGGAGAGACTGGCTCCCGAACTTTTAGAGAAAAAGAAAATAGAAAAAATACACGAACTACCAGAACTGGAAGGCGCTGAAAACGGCGTTGTCATGCGGTTCGCTCCCGGCCCGACTGGACCGCTTCACATCGGTCACACTAGGGCGGCCATTTTGAACGACGAATACGTCAAACGATATGGTGGTAAATACATAATCCGCTTGGAAGACACAAATCCCCCGACGATACTGCCCGAAGCCTATGACCTAATCACGAAAGACTTGGACTGGCTTGGCATAGAATATCACGAGGTTGTTAATCAAAGCTCTCGCTTCAAGATTTATTACGAATATGCCGAGAAATTGCTTCAAGGCGGCTTTGCATACGTCTGCACATGCCCGCCAGACGATTGGCGAACGTTAAAAGAGGATAAGAAACCGTGCCCCCACAGAAGTCTTGAACCCAATATACATCTCGACCTCTGGGAGAAAATGCTGGTGGGGGAGTTCAAACCGGGTGAGATCTCCTTGGTAGTCAAGACAGATTTGGAACATCCGAACCCGGCTGTGCGGGACTTTGTCGCTCTGAGATTGGTAGACGAGCCACACCCATTGACAGGTGATGAGTTCCGCGTTTATCCTTTGTACAATTTTTCAGTGGCCATCGACGACCACCTAATGGAGATGTCACACGTTCTCCGCGGTAAAGACCACCTCAACAATACCCTGCGCCAGGAATATATTTATGAGCACATGGGCTGGAAGAAACCGGTTTTCATTCACTACGGCTGGGTATCTATCGAGGACACCGAACTCAGCACGAGGAAAATAAAAGCATCAATTGAGGAAGGAAAATACACTGGCTGGAACGATGTGCGCCTCGGGACGATCGCCGCCCTGGCAAGAAGAGGCATACGGTCCGAGGCAATAAGACAATACTGGATAGAAGTCGGCATTAAAAGCGTGGACATCAAGTTCTCATGGCAGAACCTATATGCGTACAACAAGGGCATTATAGATCCAGTCGCCAAGCGCTATTTCTTTGTCTGGAACCCAAAGAAAGTTACAATAAAAGGAGAGAATATAATAAAATCACACGCACCTCTCCATCCCGAGAAATCCGAACTGGGCAACAGGGAAGTAATACTTTCCGGCGACCCGATAGAGATTCAAGTGGTGTCAGAGGACGTTGAGCCACTTTCCCCAGGCACACGAATCAGATTCAAAGATTTATGTAACTCAACCTCTGAAACGCCCGTTGTATTCAACTATGCAGGAAATGACCTGTCTTTTGTCAAGGAAGGAGCCAAGATAATACACTGGGTAGGTCCGGACGCGGTTCCCGCCAAGGTTCACATGCCAGATGGTAAAATAATCGATGGCCTTGCCGAAAAGGCAGCTTCGGATTCGATAAGTGAAATAGTCCAGTTCGAGAGATTCGGTTTTGTAAAACTCGAAAAAGGCAATGAAATTGAAGCATATTTTGCACACAAATGAACTATTTCTCTACGTGCTGTATCTCGCCGCAATGCGGGCACATGACCTCTATCGGTCTCCTGGACGTTGTTATTTCTATTGGATTACTGCATTCTATGCATTCTGTGGTTACCATGGAAGCGCCTCCGTCCAGGACAGGTCGCCTTGTCTTCTCGGCAGCCGTGTGCCCTTTTTGGAATTCGACCAGTCTCTTTCTTGACCTGTATGCAGAATAGAGCGAAATCAGAACCAGGAAGAACAAAAACATGACGAATATGGGTATGTCCCTTACCGTCAGGTACCAAAGCGGGTTCGCCCCTCTCTTTATTGTCACAACCTCGTTCACATCCCCCCCGAAATCACAGGATGCTCTGAAGAGTTGATTACCTTCGTCAATGTCCTCAGGGATGATGTAGGTTAGCGTTCCGCTGGGTTCCGAGGTTTGAAGCGAAGCCAAGGGTCCGTTTGCCAGCCCATAAGTTATCTCGAAGGTTGCTGGTAGGTTTGCATCCCCGAGAGCGAATATCTGATAATCAATCGCCATGGTGTCGCCCGGACCGTAACTGTTTTTGTTGAATTCGATGGTCAGGACAAAGCTGGAAAATAGCTCTGCAGTGTCATAGCCCTGTACAATTCTGCCGCCTTGAGACGCGAACACCGTGAAGACATAACTACTCGACGGAGCAGCCGGGATTGTGAAGGTGAAGCTTCCGCCGACAGCCACCCCCTCATCAACGACGTATCCTTCGTTGTCGGACACCACATAGAATGTGTTGGGGTTGACCATTTTCTGGCCGACAACATTATAGGATATGCTGAGTACATCGTTAGGGATGTAATTCTCCTTGTCCACGTTCACGAGCACTATTGCATAAACGACCTCAATGTTCTGAATGACTGAGGCGCTGTTGCCCTCGCCGTCGTCGGCCGTGACCTGGATCCACAGCCATCCCTCGACGAAATTGTCCGGTATGTTGAATACGAATTCATTTGACGATTGGGTTCGTCTGAAGAATAGCGTACCGGTTGCATTGGTGTCCCTTATTTCGATGAGGAATGTGAATTCAGAACCGCCGCCGATCGAAGAAGCCGATGCGTTCACGTACATTATCTCGCCGGACGTGTATTCCTCCTTGTTGAAGTCGAGAACAACAGACAACGAGGAAGATTCGGTTATTTTAAACTCAGTTTCCTCGAATCGGTTCCGGATCCCCTTAATGGCCTCGACCCTGACGATGTATTCCGAATCGTCGGTGAAATTAACCGAGTCGAGGGACACGATGTGCCTGACAATGCCGTGAGAATCGGTTTCCAGACCGGCGATCTGGTAGATTGCCGCAATCTGATCGTTTACATCAAAAATCTCAATCGATACCTCACACCCGGGCTCTGCAGTATCCAGTTCGGACGGATAGGATTGATTGTCGGTCACCACCGTCTTCACCTGTATCGCCAGTAGCGACCCGACAGCATATTGTTCTTTATCAAGGTCAATAAGTACTCCGAGACGTTTCATTCGAAAATCTACGCGGGAGTACTGGTGTCTTTCAGAAGGTGAGCGACTGTCATTGAACCACCCACTCACCCAATATTCCTCATCATAATTTGTAATTATGGAGGGAAGCGTGTATGATATGCTCCCGGCTGCGGTTTCGAGGTTCTCTTCGTATAGCATCATGGTTTCATTCCAAACTTTTATTTGAGCATCGAAGGGTCCGGACGGAAGGGTCTGGTCTTTAAGATTATTCGCGGTCCAGAAGATTTTCATCACATCCCCGTCAAGGTATGCGTCCCTGTCGGTTTCAATAAAAAATGCATAGGCCTGTACTGTGAAGTTTGCCATATCGACCTGGATTCCGCCAGTATCTCTGACGATGATGCTGTAGTTACCGTCAGGCATAACCTCATTGATTTGGAAGGATACGGTTGCCTCTCCTTCCTCATCCAACCTGACGTTCTCCTGAATCGGCTCCTCGATTAAAATATAAGAGTAAACCGAGTAATATTCAGCCGAATCCCCACGTAGGACAATGTGAATGGTTTCTCCGGGGGTATATACGTGGGTGCCGGTATATTGTCCCGGAACCAAGTACAGAGAGTCCCATGCTCCATTGACACTTTGCGGAACTACCGTTGATATGGAAATTATTGAAGCCACTGCCATCAGCGTTAGTAGAGTGTTTCTTCTATTCATTCAACTTTCATCTCTTTTCACGTTTCCCCATTATCGGTCTGGATGGGCTAATACAGTAATATATCTCGGCCTATATATAAGTTATGTAACATTTTTATAAGAACTACATCACCCCTATAAACTATGTGTTTGTATATGATTTAGAAGGACAGAATCACTTACGTTTTAGTTTCGGGCGGCTTCCTCTTTTGCCGTTTCTTGCCTTTTTTGCTACCGGAGAATTTTTTCCGTTTCTTTTTGGCAAGGGTCTCGTAATCTGGTGTTTTTTCGCAATCGTGTACCGGACACGGATGCCCCAACCTACATGCCTTGCATTTTTCTTGAGGCGTCGGAGGGCAAGCACCCACCATATGTCCGTATTTTCTCCTCGGCATGGTCTATCCAACCAATAATCTAGTCAGTAATTAATAAAATGTCGCAATAACGACGGGGCTCACATCACTCCAGCTCGACCGACACCCTGTCATCCCCAATGTCGCAATCGACCTTGTCTCCAACTCTTGCGACGTTCTTTTTCTGACCGGAATCGACGCCGGTGGGGAAACATAATTGATAGTTTATACATCCTCTTTCACCACATTTGGGGAGCTCGATGGTAACTGTCGAACCTTCCATCGCCTGCTTCTTCGGTATTACGGCATCCTGGAATACTTCCTCCACTTCTATCACGACCACCCCCTCTTCGTGCACGGGGCATTCGTGTAGGACATCCCGCACGTCGAGTATCTTGTAACGCCTCCCCCTTTCCAGATGGAAGCAGATGTTCTTGACTTTACATTCCTTGCAATCGGAAAGCGGCCCAATAAAGGTAAAGGTGAGGTTCTCTTTGGCCAGTCTCTTTCCTATTACGGTCAGCATTACCACTAAATCACCATTGTGTTTCCGGCCAATGCTTCTGCAGCGTCCACCGTGAGCCCTTTGTATCCCAAAATGGTGTATCGCTCCGGTTTAATCTCATGGGCCATAACTAACGCCTGAATCACTTCCTCTCTGGTGACCTCGATATCTTCGACATTGGTGGGTGCCCCTATGGTTTTTAACGCTTTCGCGATGCCTTCCCAGTCGCCGCCATGCAGGTACATGATCATGATAGCGCCGATGCCGCATTGCTCCCCATGGAGGGCCGGCGTTTTCGCAATCCTGTCCAATGCATGGGAGAACTTATGCTCTGCACCGCTGGCAGGTCGAGACGAGCCGGCAATGCTCATGGCAACTCCCGACGCTACAAGCGCCTTGATAACCTGCCAGACGCTCTCCTCAAGTCCCGGACGGATTTCACTCGCGCTTTTAATTAAGAGGTCGGCGGTCATGCCGGAAAGCGTGGCCGCATAGCTGCTGAATTCTTCGTTCCTAAGCCGTCTGGCCAACTTCCAATCCAAAACAGCCGTTTTATTGGAGATGATGTCACCACAACCCGCGGCAATCAATCGGTAGGGAGAATTGACAATAATGCTCGTATCCCCGACGATGGCAATTGGGCTGTGTGCTTTCAGCGATTCCTTTACGCCGTTAACTGTAATTGAAGCTCTGGCGGACACAATTCCGTCGTGAGAGGCGGTTGTGGGCACGCTGATGAAGGGCACTTGCACGTTAAAAGAAGAGCATTTGGCAACGTCAATGGGTCTTCCGCCACCGACCCCGAGGAGGAAGCCGGCGCCCATTTCCTTGGCCAATTCTTCTACGGTCTTGACTGTGGAATCGTCCGCACCTTTGATGTCCACAATATTAACATCATATTTTGCGTCCTGGAGAAACTCCTGGACTTTATTACCGGCGATTTTCTTCGTAATTTCATCGGCAATAATCAGCCCTTTATTCGGAAGCCCTAACCTATCACATACGTTGGGTATCTCATCCAGTACTTCGTGACCGACAACCACGTTCCTGGGTAGCTCCATAACCTTCGACTTGCTGAAATTCGACATGTTTTCAGTCTCGGATATAATTCGAACATTTAAACTATCTGTCTCACTCTTGCAATTCCTTCAAATCCTTATAAAAATCCAAAGACTCCGGATTGCCAAGCGCGTCTTTGTTTTTGACTTCCTGTCCGTGTATGACATTCCTCACGGCCAGCTCTACTTTTTTTCCGTTGATAGTATAGGGTATGTCCGAAATAGCCAGTATCTTGGCGGGAACATGCCGCGGGGTCGTATTCGTCCGAATCAGCGTTTTCACTTTCTTTTCAAGCTCCTCGTCCAGGGCAACGCCCTCTTTCAGCTTCACGAACAAGATGACGCGTACGTCGTTCTCCCAATCCTGGCCGACGACTATGCTGTCCTCCACCTCCGGCATGTTTTCAACCACCCGATAGATCTCAGCAGTACCGATTCTTACACCACCGGGATTGAGGGTGGCGTCAGACCGTCCGTAGATGATGACGCCGCCATCCTTGGTTACAAGAATGTAATCTCCATGGTGCCAGACGCCCGGATATCTGTTGAAATAAGCGTCCTTGTACTTCTCATCGCCCGGGTCGTTCCAGAAATAAATGGGCATTGAAGGAAACGGTGCGGTGCAGACCAACTCGCCTTTCTCCTCAATGACCTCATTGCCATTGTCGTCGAACGCCTTGACCCGCATCCCGAGGCCCCTGCATTGTAACTCTCCTTCGATAACCGACCCTATGGGGTTGCCGAGTGCAAAGCAAGAAACGATGTCCGTACCTCCGGATATGGATGAAAGCGTCAAATCGCTCTTGATGTGCTTGTAAACATAATTAAAACTCTCAACCGATAAGGGCGAGCCGGTAGAACACATGATGCGCACCGACGGGATATCCTCCGGGTTTAACTTCACACCGGCATTTTCAACAGATTCCAGATATTTCGCGCTGGTGCCGAACACGGTCATCTTCTGATCCTTTGCGAAGTTGAAAAGTGCGTAGGGGTCAGGGTAAAAGGGGTTTCCGTCGAACAGTAATACAGTGGCGCCGACCGCAAGTGAAGTGACCAACCAGTTCCACATCATCCACCCACATGTGGTGAAGTAGAATATGTTGTCCTCCCGCTTCAAATCCGTGTGGAGAACCAGTTCCTTGAGATGTTGTATAAGAGTACCACCCGCTCCGTGCACTATACATTTCGGCACGCCAGTTGTGCCGGAGGAATACATGATATAGACCGGGTGGTCAAACGGCAGCTGCTCGAACGCGATTTCCAAACCAGATTCTTTCGAGAGAAAATCATCGAACATAATTGCGTTCGGAAGTTGGCTGATATCCGGTGTTTCTTCGGTGTAGGGAACAACCACTATTTTTTCCACCGATTTCAGATCTTTTATGATGCCAGATATCCTTTCGAGAGAATCGAAGGCCCTGTCTTTATAGAAATAGCCGTTTGCCGTGAAAAGTACTTTGGGCTCGATCTGCCCGAAGCGGTCGAGAACTCCCTTGATTCCGAAATCAGGAGAGCAGGAGGACCATATTGCCCCGATGCCGGTTGCGGCCAACATTGCGATTATGGCCTCTGGCATGTTGGGCATGAATCCGCCGACTCTGTCCCCCTTTTCTACGCCCGCCTCTCTAAGAGATCGAGCCAGTCTCGCGACTTTATTGTAGAGTTGGGCATATGTGATGGTTTTAACAATCCTAGACTCGCCTCTGAATACGATGGCCACTTTGTCGTCTCTGAACCTCAGTAAGTTTTCTGCAAAGTTCAGTCTAGCTCCGGTGAACCAGCGGGCTCCGGGCATTTTATCAAAGTCGGTAACGGCATTGTCGAACGGCTGTGAATGTATGATTTCGCCAAATGACCACATGGCAGCCCAGAAATCGGGAATGTTATCCACCGACCACTTGTACAATTCTTCGTATGAATTAAGTGTCAAATCAAATCTGTCGTTCACATATTTCATGAATCTGGTCATGTTTGCGTCCTTGACATGTGAGTCACTCGGCGTCCACAGAACCTTGGACATACATTCGCCTCCATTTACCGAACTTTAAGGCCCATTATCTTTCGGTGCCAACCACAATTAAGTCAGCAAATTTCGGACCCCCCTTTTTCGAGGGGCAAAAGGCTCATGCTCTTTATTAGGGTTCCTACTGAGGTTTTAAGAGGTCTTCCACCACACCAGGGTCTGCAAGAGTGGATATGTCGCCTATCTGGTCTCCCTCTCCCGCTGCGATTTTTCTAAGGACACGCCTCATGATTTTACCGGACCTGGTCTTTGGCAGACCGGGCGCCCAGTGTATGACGTCTGGCGTAGCAATGGGACCAATCTCACTCCTCACATGGCCCCTGAGCTCCTTCTTGAGATCGTCTGTGTACTCGTTTCCCGTTTTTAGCGTCACATAGGCATAAATACCCTGGCCTTTGATTTCGTGCGGGTATCCGACAACCGCGGATTCGGCGACTGCCTGGTGCGAGACAAGTGCGGACTCGACCTCGGCGGTGCCCATTCTATGGCCAGACACGTTGATGACGTCGTCTATTCTACCCGTTATCCAGTAATATCCGTCTTCGTCCCTCTTCGCCCCGTCCCCGGTGAAGTAGTTGCCCGGGTACAGGGCAAAGTAAGTGTCCTTGAATCTTTGATGATGGCCGTACACCGTCCTCATCATACCGGGCCAGGCCGTCTTTATTACTAGAGTGCCACTGGTAGCGCCATGCAGCTCGTTTCCTTTATCGTCTAATATTGCCGGCTCCACGCCGAAGAACGGCAACGTTGCCGAACCGGGTTTGGTGGGGATCGCACCCGGTAATGGCGTAATCAGTATACCGCCGGTTTCAGTCTGCCACCACGTATCTACAATCGGGCATCTCTTATCACCGACTACTTCATAATACCAATGCCAGGCTTCCGGGTTGATGGGCTCGCCCACGCTGCCAAGGAGTTTCAGGCTCTTCCTGGAAGTGCTTTTTACCGGCTCGTCCCCCTCTTTCATGAGGGCGCGAATGGCCGTTGGAGCGGTGTAAAACTGATTTACTTCGTATTTGTCAACAATATCCCAAAATCTGCTGGCGTTCGGATAATTCGGCACGCCCTCGAACATCACGCTGGTGGCGCCGTTGAGAAGCGGTCCGTAAACGATGTATGAATGCCCGGTAATCCAGCCAATGTCGGCAGTGCACCAGAAAATGTCCCCGTCATGGTAATCGAATATGTATTTGTGGGTGATCGAGACGAAAACCATGTAACCGCCAGTCGTGTGTAAGACACCCTTGGGTTTTCCGGTAGAGCCGGACGTGTATAGAATGAAGAGAGGGTCTTCGGAGTCCAACAAAACAGGGGGAAACCATGCAGGGGCAAGCTCCATTTCCTCATGCCACCAGAGGTCTCGCAAATCCATCATGGGCACCTTATTGCCCGTGCGCCTGACCACGATAACCTTTTCAATGCTGGGGCAATCCTTCAGGGCCTGGTCCGCGTTGGTCTTCATGGGAATGTCGTCCTTCTTGCCTCTCAGCGCGGTGTCCTGGGTGATTAGGAGTTTGCACTCAGAATCGTTGATACGGTCTTTCAATGAATCCGGTGAGAAGGCGCCGAACACGACGGAGTGAATGGCACCGATGCGGGCGCATGCCAGTAAAGCGATTGGCAGTTCCGGAATCATCTGGAGATAAATGCAAACCCTGTCCCCGTATTTGACTCCGTGAGATTGGAGAACATTGGCGAATTTACAAACCTCTTTATGCAGCTCTTTATAGGTAAATTTTTCATCATCGCTAGGGTCGTTTCCCTCCCAGATGATGGCAATCTGGTCACCCCTGGTCTCCAAATGTCTGTCAAGACAGTTCCAGGAAATGTTGGTCTTTCCGCCGTCAAAGAACTTGATAATCCCATCTTGAAAGTCAAAGGACCTGACATTGTCCCACTTCTTGAACCATGTGAACTCCTCTGCCATCTTGGACCAAAAACCGTCTGGGTTAGTTATGGACTCCGCATACATTCTCTTGTACTCGTCCATGCTTTTAATGTGAGCCCTCTGAACAAACTCTTTGTTTGGTTCACACACACTTTCACTGTTTTCCGTCATCTGAGAGCCTCCCTAAGGCATTGCGGTTTTATTAGGCCGTGGGGGCGGAGGAAATGTCACTATTTATCCTTTCTGGCTGACACCTTAGCATTTGGCGCCCCAAGGCGAATCCTAAGTCTTACCAGCCTTCAAAAATTCCCGTTCTCTTAGAACCTTGCGCTTTGTCTTTCCGCTCTGGGTTTTCGGCAAGGCATCCACGAATTCCACCACCCTAGGATATTCATAGGCGGCAATGGCCTTCTTGCAATGCTCTTGAATCTCATTAGCCAGTTCATCGGTCGAGTCATAACCCGGATTCAGTACAACGAAGGATTTCACAATGACTCCCCGGATGTGATCGGGGGATGCCACGGCTGCCGATTCCAAAACCGCAGGGTGTGCGTTGACTGCCGATTCTACATCAAACGGTGAAACTCTGTAGCCTGCAGTCATTATCAGGTCGTCGCCCCGCCCTGCAAACCAGTAATAGCCGTCTTCGTCGGTGTAGAGCGTGTCGCCGGTCAGGAACCAACCGTTCTTGAGGACTTCCGCCGTCTTATCTGGCTTGTTCCAATATTCTCTAAAGAGACCGGGATCGCCCAGTTTTATGGCGAGGGTACCTTCCTGCCTTGGATCAAGCTGGTTCCCATCCTTGTTCACGATTGCACAGATGTGGCCCGGCTGGGGCTTTCCGCATGAGCCAGGCTTGATGGCCATGCCTTTTACGTTCGAGAGATAGACCATGCATTCTGTCATGCCGATGCCGTCTAGGATATCGAGGCCAACAATTTTCTTCCACTCGATTACGACTTCAGGATTCAATGGCTCGCCTGCGGAGATGCAATGTCTGAGTGATGATAGATCATAATTCTTCTCGAAATCCTTGACCTGAAGGAACATTCTGTAACATGTAGGTACAGAGGTCAGATTGGTAATCTTATGTCTCTCGATGAGCCCGAACCATTTCTCCGGTCGGAATCGCCCGTTGTAGATGAAACTGGTCAAACCATGGCGCCAGGGATAAAGAAATCCGTTCCCGAGAGGAAATATCCAGTTCAGGTCGCCGGTATGGGCCAATAGGTCGCCGTCTCTTCCGAAATTCCAGAACATCATGCTGGGGTCGTTTCCGATAGTCCACTTGTGAAGGTGCACCGCCCCCTTAGGCGAACCAGTGGTTCCTGACGTGTAACAGAAGAAGGCCATGTCATCGGATTTTGTGTTCTCAGGTGTGAGTTCAGTAGATGTACTTTTCATCAACTCATCGAATGATAGGTGGCCTTCCCCAGCATCGCCCACGACAATAACACGATTGAGGTTTGTACAATTTTCTTTTACCTCATCTATGGCAGAGACATATTCGGGTACAGATATGGCCATCTTTGCGGCAGAGTCCACCAACCGATATTCCACCTCATGCGGCTTGAACATGGTAGAGGATGGTATTGGAATTGCACCGATTTTCACGCCCCCGATAAAGGCTATTTGGAACTCTGGTAAATTAGGAAGGCGTATGAGAAATCTGTCGCCTTTTTTGATTCCGAGGTCCCGAAGCACGTTTCCAAATTTATCGCTCAGCTCCTTCATTTTCGAGTAAGAATAGTGCTCGCCACTGCCTTTCTCATCCTCCCATATCAGGCACGTCTTCTCGCCTTTACCCGCTTCGACGTGTTTGTCCGTGCAGTCGACGCCCATGTTGAAATATTCGGGAATGTCCCATTTCCATTCGCCGTATATTTTGTCATAATCGAAACCGTAATCACCGGTCATCCAGCCACCAATTCTATTGTTGTTCGCCCCGAGATACAGCTTTTGCTAATTAAAATTACGGAAACCTATTAATCCAGCCACAATTATCCCCAGCAATGCAAATGAATAAATACATGATATTTACAGGAGTATGTTATGCCCTTTCCACGCCCCTCGGCGTTCACATAGGTTATCTCATGGGGCAGGAGAATTGGCCTCAGGTCTTCGTGGAACTGGCACTGCTCATAGTCATACACATAATAGCACCCATAATGTGGGTTAAGGCCCAAACCCTTGACATTAAGATGCAAAAGAGCAAGGTTAAACGAAAATGAGTTTTTCACGGCCTGTAAACCTTGTCTACAGTCCTTCAGAAGCCATGTCCAAGAGGCGCTACCTTACGCATTATCGAGGATGATTATCCGATTAGAGATTCCTCGGCTTCGCTAATCAAATCTAAAAAATAAGAAAAGAATAAGGCCGTATTTCTACGGCGTAGGTGGTTGTAGTTGTTTAAATTCCAGGAATGGTTTGCCATTAGGCAGTACATCGAATCCGGCCATTGTCTTCAACAAGATGGCGGCGGATGCGTAGAAGGCTGATACAGCGAGTAACAGTTCTGCCAGACCTGCGAACTTTATGGTGACATTCGCGAACACGCTTACTATGAGTCCCAAGAACATCAACATCACAAAGAAGAGCACAAAGAACTTCACCTTGTCTATCGTGGCTGCCGCACACATCATATACAGGCTGAATATGAAGTAGCCGACTATTATGAATTTAAGCTGTTCCCATCCTACTGAGGCATCCCAACCGTACGCGAACCAGAATAGGCCGAAGGCGCCGAAGAACGTGGCTGCAAAGATATCTCCGCTCTTAAATTCGAGTAGCGCTGCGATAATGAGGGCAAGCCCTCCAATGAAGAATATCCATGGCATCAGGGCGGGGTCCATATCAACCCATCCCAGGCTTTCAGATGCCGCAACCAATGCTACGATGCCTAAGCCGAAGAGACCCAAAGCGGCAGGATTTGCCAATTTCGTTTTCTCATTTTCACCCATTTTATTTCCTCCGTTTTCTCTCATCCAGATATCTATCTGTCAATTTTTATGATGAAAGATAGATTATTAAACCAAAATGGGTTTATGTATAAATAGTTTTCTAATATAAGGTTCCGTTGCATCTTCGTTGAACCTCCCTACGCCACTGCGAATTCTTCCCATTCTAATATCACCTCTGGATTTTCTATCGGCCCCCATATCGCTAAATCTATAAGGTCGCCCCAGTTATCTATATCTTTCCCAATACCGCCCACAACTGCGGGGGTTTTTCCTTTCAGATAGCTATGCTCCATAAAGAAATTGTAGTGCGTCATGAATCCGTCGAGAACTATTCTTGCGCTTTTGCGCTCTTTCAAATCACGCATGACTTTAGTCCTTTGTTTAAGTGTCCCGTGAAACCGCTCAATGAGATTGATGTTTGTCGGGGAATCAAAACCTTCAGATGTGAGGTGGTCTACTTGTCTTGCTTTTATATTTGAGTAAAACACCCGATTGAAGGCACTTTTGTATGAGTGCAATTTATCCGTCAGAATTAGTTTGGGTCGTGTTTGACTTCGGAGTTTAGCCATGTAAAAAAGCTTCTTTGCGTCCTTTGTGGTTCTGGTTCGGGATAAGTGTGAGGCTATGAGAAACCTTGTCTCCGCATCTATGATGTCCCAAAACCAATAATTCTTTCCCCACAAACCTATAACGGTTTCATCAGCTATCCATACTTTAGATAGCGTCGGATGTAAATTAAGCACATAGTCATTGACCATCTTGGAATATTTCACAACCCATCGCCATAGCGTTGATTTTGAAATATCAACGTCCTTCATATCTTCAAAAGTCTGGTTAATATTTCGATAGGACATCCCATTGTAATAATAATTCAGGGTATTGTAGATATATTCCCTCGGATACTTCATACGTGGGTAAGTGTCAATCTCCGAAAACTTCCTACCGCAAGTCTTACAGATGTAATACTGGTTCTTCTTGTATTTACCGTACTTGCTAATATCGGTTTCCGCACAGAACCGACATTGAATTTCCGATTCTTCGGTTATTACTCTGGTGAATTCAGCCATCTCTTTTCTCCTTTTTAAAAGAACATATTTGGACAAATCTCGCATTTTCCATCTATGTCTTGATTAGATTCAATGATTTTTGAATGAGAGTCTAGTTCAATTGTAAATTTGTCAAATATTTCTTTAGTATTATTTCCTATTTCTGAAACGTTTAATACTAACTGTTTGAATTCTTGATTTGAGACTAATTTTTCAACGAGTTCTTTTAATTCATTCTTGATTTCCAATTCTGCGGAATAACTTGCTAAAAGTTTAGTACCTATTCTAATATTAGTTTTAAGATGATGTTCTGGTTTTCCAAGTTGAACTTTTTCCTCTCTAAATACTATTGGAATTGATATTGATTCTTGATTTGATTTATTCCAATATTCATTCCAGATATAATTTACAATTGTTTTTCTTAATATACAATTACCGCCTGTATTTTCATAAATAAAATTCGGAAATTTGTGTTGAAGTTCGTTAGTAACTCCCTTTTCAATAATGTTTATCGTGTCTTTTGCATTATCATTGTAATCAGTTATTCCAAATATTAAATCGGTATACATCTTATTTAGATTCTTGTATGTTTTGCCTGTTTGTAAATGTTCTGTAACATGAATCCAATATTTATTTTCCTTAAAATCAAAACTATTAATACTAGAAACATCTGGATGACTTTCTCCAATCTTGACGAAATGGATTTGACGGTAAGCATAAACTATTTTGTATTCCTCTACAAATTCGGATATGGCTTCGTTCAATCGTTTTGTATGGTCTGTGTGCAAATTTCGAAATTGAAGATAGGATTGTCTTATTATCCAAATGATGAATAAACTTATAATTAAATTGAATATGATGACAATAATGTAGAACATATTACTTATTAAATTAGGATAAAATGACTTTATTATCCAATTAGATATTATCCAGATAAGTAACCAAAGAAGTATACAAATTGTAATCGTATAAAGGCCAAATATAATTGTGTGTTTGTATTGTTTCATCTCATTCCCATCAGCTACCATTACTTAGCCCCCTATAAGCATTTCCACCAAGCCGCAACGGAACCCTAATATAAAAAGTAATAATAATTTTTAGAATTTTTCACGTTTCACAAAATTACTGGCAGTGTACTCTTTCTATCCCAAAATTCAAGCATAATTTTAAGAAATAGAGGATTAGGTATTTTTATATTCTTCGGCGAAAGTTACATGTAGACCAGTCTAGATGTACACCTTCCGGTGATATTGTGAGCGCCGATGACATAGAAATAAAGCTGGTTCATACATGGCCAACAGAAGAAATAGTTGAGTTATATAGGGTCGGTGGTTGGTGGAAAGAGCATTGCGATCCAACGGAAGTACCCGCTATCATTTCAGGCAGCTTTGCCTTCGTTGTGGCAGTTGAAAAATCCATCGGGAAAGCCATAGGGATGGGTCGGGCACTGTCCGAAGGTGTTTCTGATGCCTGGATTCAGGATATCGTTGTGTTTGATAGCTGGAGGGGGAAAGGAATAGGCAGAAGCATCGTTAAGGCTCTTCTCGATTATTGCCTAGAGAAGAAATTGACCTGGATTGGCCTGGTTGCCGAACCGGATACAAGGGAATTCTACACACCTTTGGGATTCAGGGAACTCCCGGGCGAGCCCTTGGTTTTCCAGCCAGAGGAGTAATATGTTCGACCTTGACGATTTTCAGCCACTCGCTTTAAAGGATAAACCCATTTTTGATGAGCATTACTCGAAGTTCCCGCCCAATCATAGCGAAAACGCGTTCACCACGTTGGTCAGCTGGAACCATTATGTTCAATCATATTATCTGGTCGAAAGAGGCAATCTGATAATCATGACAAAGCCGAAGGGCCAGGCCCGGCTCAGACCCCCCTCCGGTAATAGAAATCCGGACATTTTAAAACGCACAGTGAAAATCGCAGAAGAATCCGACACTGACTACCTATTGGTGCTCATAAACAATCGGGAGAGAGACTGGATTTCGAAATTATATCCAGAGATGCAATTCACCCAACACCGGGATTATTTTGACTATGTTTATTTAGCGTCAGACCTAGCAGAGCTCAAGGGCAAGAAATATCTCAAGATCCGCAGCAAGCTGAACAGGTTCAATAAACACTATGGTTACAAAATAGAGCCCGTGTGTGAATCCAACATTGCCGAGTTAAAAGAGTTTCTCCAAAGATGGTGTCTATGGAAAGACTGCGAATCAGACCCCATGCTTGACAACGAGAGAATAGCTGTTTTGTACACCATAAAACATTGTTTTGATTTGGGACTTGAAGGAATCGCTCTGAGGATAGACGATGAAATCGAAGCCGTCAGTGTATTTGAGTTTATGAGTGGGGAGATGGCTGTGATTCATTTCGAGAAGGCTATGCCAGACTTTGAGGGCCTATACCAGATCATCAATAAAGAGGTGGCGAAGATACTGGCAGAAAATCACAGATTTATAAATCGGCAGTCTGACCTGGGGATAGATGGGTTGAGAACAGCTAAGATGAGATATCATCCTCACCACATGATAGAGGTTCAACACATGGCCAAGGAAACGATTGAAGGTCTAGATGAACGGCCCGAGGTGTACTAGCCCCATACTTAATACAACGGCCTCTTGCATCTTGCACAAATGATTTTGCATTCTTTACCGCACTTACTGCATTTTCCCCCCATAAACCGTTCCTCCACTGAAGTGTGGCAACAATGCGAGACCGCATCCACTATGTGCCCACAATATCTGCAGGGGTGTTGTTTTGTCCTTTTACCTACGAGGAATTTATTGTAAAGATATAAACCGAGGTACAGGGCTATGAGGATGACACCCAGTATGATTAGGTAGGTGCATATCATGCCGCTTCCGTCCTCTTCCGCCTGGAGGGGCCAGAAGCTCATAAAGTCGAGAAGTCCATCACCCATGCAGTCCAATAAACGTCTTCGGTTGTAAAAACCTTTGGTTTTATCTGTTTCAAGGAATCTTTCCAGGGACAAATCAGGGGACAAATATTAATTAACAACTTCCCATTACTCGTCGGGTTTAACCGGAGGTGCCGAATATGCTTGAGAACCTTGTGAAATGGTCCCGTATAAAGTCTCCGTGGGTGATTCATTTCAACAGCGGTGGTTGTAATGGCTGCGATATTGAGATACTGGCCGCGCTAATGCCCAGGCTTGATGCAGAACGTTTTGGAGTCCTTCTACAAGGATCGCCACGACATTCTGATGTCCTTGTATGTACGGGTGCAGTTACAGAGCAGATGAAAGATAGGCTAATTAGGATTTATGAACAGACGCCCGAGCCGAAATTTGTGATAGCTTGTGGTACGTGTGCCATAACCGGGGCGATGTTCGAGAGCTACAATACACATGGGGGAATAGACAAGGTGATTCCGGTGAACGCATATGTCCCAGGCTGTCCTCCGAAACCGGAAGCTATCTTAGATGGCGTAGTGAAACTTCTCACCAGCTTGAAGGAGGGTTGAGATATGGCAGAAGATGAAGTGGTGAATAAAATAAATTCAGACCTGAAGGGAATAGTCCAAAACGTGGAAAGCTCTCGCGCCCGAAGAATCAAAATCGAGGTCATCCGCGAATCCCTTCTGGATGCGGTTCAATATCTGATAAATACGTATGGTGTATATCACATATCAACCATATCAACAGTCGATCTGGGCGAGAGCTTCGAGGTATTGTATCATCTCTTTGGTGCGAACAAGCTGTTTACGGTAAGCACCAAGGTACCAAAGACTGACCCGACAGTAAACACACTCACAGGCATACTCCCAGGAGCTATATTGTATGAGCGCGAGATTCACGACCTGATGGGAGTCGTGGCAAAAGGCCATCCTGATTTGAAAATACTCGTACTACCTGATTCTTGGGGAAATAAAGGCCATCCACTAAGAAAGGATTGGTCATTGGCTAAATATAGGGGTGAGGAATAATGGCAGAGGTTACAATTCCCATTGGACCACAACATCCGGCCCTGAAAGAGCCAGAACGCTTTTTGGTCACTGTCGAAGGCGAAACAGTTGTGGGTGCGGACATCAGGATTGGCCACATGCACAGAGGAATTGAAAAACTGGCAGAACACAGGACATATATCCAAAACCTTTACTTGACAGAGAGAATCTGTGGAATCTGCTCCTTCACGCACACCACCAATTTCAGCCAGGTAACTGAGGAAGCGCTCGGTCTTGAGGTCCCAAAAAGAGGTCTTTATTTGAGGACACTTGTGAACGAGCTCGAGAGGATACATAGTCATCTCTTATGGCTGGGTGTAGCAGGACACGAAATGGGCTTCGATACACTATTCATGTACAGTTGGGATGACAGGGAGATAGTCCAGGATATCCTTGAGAACATGACAGGCAATAGAGTAAATTATGCCTATAACGCGATTGGTGGTGTACGCCGAGACATTTCCGACTCTCAAGCACAGGAAGTACTCCGGGGTATGGATGCAATTGAGGAGCGGATGAAGTACTATGTCAATGTGGCATTAAATGAGAAGACCATACTCAAGAGAACCCAAGGCATTGGTGTATTGAAAACGGAAGATGCAAAGAGACTGTGTGCAGTAGGGCCTTTGCTAAGGGCCTCAAATGTTAAGGATGATGTAAGGAGGGACGATCCATATGCAGCGTATGGAGAGATACCCTTTGATGTAATAACAGCCGATACATGCGACGTCCACGGCCAGGTGGTTGTCCGTGCGTTGGAGGTTGTGGAATCCCTTAAAATGTGTCGCCACATAATCAAGAACCTTCCAACAGGAGACATCAGGGTCAAGGCTCCAAGGAAGGTCCCTCCTGGCGAGACGATAAGTCACACAGAGGCACCGCGAGGTGAGGATATTCATTATCTGAAGAGCAATGGAACGGATAAGCCCGAGCGCCTGAAGGTAAGGGCACCCACTTTAGCTAATATACTCTCAGTTGCACACATGTTAAAGGGCATCTACATAGCGGACATTCCAATGGTTGTTGCTGGTATTGATCCTTGTATGGCATGCATGGATCGGGTGCTGATTGTGGATAAGGACAAGGAGACATCTCAGATGGTTGAGATGGATGTTTTACGAAAATTTGGAAACGAATGGTATGAAAAGGAGGCGCACCGATGAAGAAATCAGGAGTTATGGTTCCGACATTACTGGGCCGTTTGACAAAGAAGCCGGTGACCGTGTTATATCCTTATGAAAAATTAGACCCAGCACCGGGGCTCAGGGGCAAAATGAAGTTTGATGCTGAGAAGTGCATCGGCTGTGGCTTATGTGCCAAGGATTGCCCGAGTGGTGCCTGCGTTATGAAAGATATGGGCGGCGAGAAAGAGCGCCCAGTCTTCGACCTAGATAGGTGTTCGTTCTGCGCGCAATGTGAAGAAACCTGCCCCAAGGACGCCATAGAGATGACTCAGGAATACGAGCTGGCGCACTTCAAACCCGGTGAGGCGATTGTTCTTTGAGTCTCAATGATGTTGTGGAATCTTTAAGAAAAGAAATCAACACAATGCATACTCCAGTTATCTTAGGCATGGGAAACGAGATAAACGGAGACGACGGGGCGGGGAATTACATTGCCCAGGAGCTCAGTTCCAAACTTAAGCATTTCTCGGTTATGGACGCCGGCACACAGCCGGATAATTTTACAAAAAAAATAGCAGAGGGTAATCCAAGCCATGTAATTTTTGTCGATGCAGCGACCATAGAAGGACCAGGAGGCTCGCTATCGCCCATACCATTGGAAGACATTGATAACATATGTTTTCACACGCATTATGTTCCTCTCAAATACGTGATTCAGAGAATACGGGAAAAATGCGACTGCAAGTTCTTGATAATCGGTATTAAGCCGGTTTCGACGGAGCCTGGAAACTCTCTTACAGAGCCAGTGAGGGCGGCTGCAGACAAACTCATTGCCGCTTTTGTTGAATTGGACAGGGCCATAGAAAACAACGGGTAAAGAGTTAAATATGCTCCAGCCCTTGCATTTTCGATACTATGCATATGGTGCGTGACGTGGAACTCGGAACCGACATACTGGCCGCCAACAAGAAGATTGCCGAGTCCAACCGTAAAAATCTTTATGAACACAGAGTAAAATGCTTCGATGTTCAGGGCGCCATAGGTTCGGGTAAGACCCTCATAATAGAGAATTTGATTGAGGTTCTGAAAGAACGGGGAACACGTTGCGGAGTCATAGCCGGCGACGTTGCCGGTGACGACGATTATCGGCGGTTCAAGACGCATGACGTGCCCGTGATAAACGTCAATACAGGAAAGGAGTGCCATCTGGATGCACATCTGGTAGACCATGCTTTGGAAAAACTGGATTTGGATAACATTGACGTTCTATTCATTGAGAACGTGGGCAATCTGGTTTGCCCGGCGGATTTTCCACTGGGCAGCGACATGAAAGTTACCGTGGTCTCGGTCACGGAAGGCGATGACATGATTAGAAAGCACCCTGTTCTGATGGGCATGTCCGATATAATCGTGGTCAATAAAATGAGTTTGGCAGAGGCTATGGAGGTGGATGTTCAACGACTGAAGAGCGATGCGGCGGGCATCAATCCCCATATTTCTGTGGTTCTCACGGATGCCAGAACCGGCGAAGGCCTGGAGGTTTTGCTTGAAAAACTAGGCCTGGATTGAGGTTAAACTTATGGGTAAGATTATCGTCAGGGGGGTGGTCCAGGGAGTGGGCTTTCGGCCGACCGTTTACAGGGTAGCCAAGGAGATGGGCCTTAAGGGTTATGTGAAGAATACCGGCTCCAATGTCGAAATATCTCTGGACCGGGACGAAGATGACTTCATGGAACATCTTTCAGAAGCCCTTCCCCCTCTTGCCAAGATAGACGGCTATGAAATCCTGCCCGGGGAAATGCCGACCGAGAATTTCCAGATAATTCAAAGCAGCAGCGGTCAGAGATTGTCTCCAATACCACCAGACGCGTCTATTTGTGACGATTGCCTTGCGGAATTATTCGACCAAGAAAATCGCCGAGGCATTTTCCCCTTTATCAACTGCACCAACTGCGGTGCCAGGTTTTCTGTTATTTCAGACGTCCCGTATGACAGAAAGAACACCTCCATGGAGCCGTTTCCGTTATGTTCGGAGTGTGAAAGAGAGTACACCCAACCACAAGACAGGCGTTTCCACGCGCAGACCATTTCATGCCCGAAATGCGGTCCCAATTACTCGTTACACGGTTCCCCGACACAATTTCCGATATCCGAATTCGCTTCCTTGATCGACAAAGGCGCGATAGGCGCGATAAAAAGCTGGGGCGGAACCCACATAATCTCTTTGCCATCCCGCTCGGACGAACTCAGGAAACGCTATGGGCGACCGCATAAACCACTGGCAGTCATGGTTTCAACTGTAGAGGCGGTGAGAAAATATGCTAAAGTTTCTCCGGAAGAAGAAAAACTTTTAACATCGCCGGCCAGACCCATCGTGCTATTGGATAAGGAGGGTCACGACTGGCAGGATTTGGTGGCACCGGGACTTGATAAGGTCGGCCTTTATCTGCCCTACAACGCGCTTCAACACTTATT
>DAOVAY010000073.1 GCA_030670795.1 Methanobacteriota archaeon
GGATACGGTGGCGCAGGCCTGCGGCGCTGCCACAAAAGCGGCAATACCTCTCGCCCAAGGGGAAATTGACCTTGACCCTCAGAAATCTGAAGTCATCGATGCAAATTGTGACGGTTGTGCTTATTGCATAGAACCCTGTCCATATGGAGCACTTACGCTAATTGAATATATGAGAGACGGGCAGATTAAAAAAACCGTTGAGGCGAATGAGGCCTTATGCCAGGGTTGTGGTGTTTGTCAGGCGACATGTCCGAAACAGGGCATAATCGTAAGAGGATTTACAACCACTCAAATAGCAGCAATGGTAGATGCACTCTTGGGGGTGGGATAATGACGGATGGTCATGATCCTCTGATTGTGGCATTCTGTTGTAATTGGTGTTCGTATGCGGGTGCGGATTTGGCTGGCATGTCAAGAACCCAATACCCAACCAATGTCAGAATAATAAGGGTAATGTGCTCGGGAATGGTGCACCCAAATCTCGTGATAGACGCGTTTACGAAGGGCGCCGACGGAGTGTTAATTTGCGGCTGTCACCCTGGTGACTGCCACTATATTGAAGGTAATCTCAGAACAGAAAAACGCGCAGATGCGATTGAACTCATGCTTGAGGACTTCGGACTTGAGCCTGAGCGATTTAGATTAGAGTGGATCTCCGCTTCGGAGGGGCAGAGGTTTGCGGAGGTTGTGAACGAAATGGTTGAACAATTGAGGATGTTGGGTCCGAACCCATATCAGACGTAGGTGATAACACGAGCGGTGAAGTCTTGGGTGATGCAAGCGGCGAAGTCGCAATAACCGATGAAGAGCCAAAAGTAGGCGTATACGTCTGTGAGTGTGGCATCAACATCTCCGCAACTGTTGATGTTGAAAGGGTCGCAGAACTGGCTAAAACGCTCCCGAACGTAGAGGTGAGCAGATTTTACAAATATATGTGTTCAGACCCGGGGCAACAGCTAATCAAAAACGACATAAAAGAGCACAATCTCACCCATGTCGTGGTCGCATCATGTTCACCAAGGATGCATGAGCCAACCTTCAAGGCTTGCATAGAGGAGGCGGGGTTGAACTCTTATTGCTTTGAGATGGCCAACATAAGAGAACAATGCTCATGGGTTCATAAGGATAAGGACATGGCAACGATGAAAGCCTATTCTTTGGTTGCGGCGGCGGTTGCTCGGGCGTCGCTTTTAGAACCGTTAGAGAAAATGAAAATAAGCGTAACCCCAACAGCATTGGTAATTGGTGCAGGAATTGCAGGTATACAGGCTGCATTGGATATTGCGGATACGGGATACAAAACATACCTGGTAGAGCGCACACCGAGCGTCGGGGGGAGAATGGCGCAACTTGACAAGACATTCCCGACACTAGACTGTTCCGCGTGTATATTGACGCCTAAGATGGTGGATGTGGCTAGGCACCCGAACATTGAGTTGCTCACTTATTCTGAAGTAACCGATATTGATGGATATGTAGGAAATTACAAGGTAAAGGTTAAAAAGAAAGCACGGTCAGTAGACGAAACAAAATGTACCGGCTGTGGGGTGTGCACTGAAAACTGTCCTGTGCTGCTTCAACCACAGATTTATGAAAGGCCGAAAGAGGCCCCCGAAGTAAGAGAGCGGGAAAATGTTGATGAGTTGATTTCTAAGCATTCCCACTATGAGGCGCCCTTGGTGCAAATATTATTGGACGTTAATGAAAAGTTCAGATACCTCCCAAAAGACGTCTTGGAATATCTTTCATTTAAACTCGATATCCCTCTCAGTGTCATATATAGGGTGGCCACCTTCTATAAGTCACTTAGTCTTGTGCCGAGGGGACATTTCCATATAAAGGTCTGCCTTGGTACCGCATGTCATGTCAGAGGTGCCAGAAAAATCGTCGATGCTGTTCGAAGTAACATTGCGGACACTGAGGAAGGGTTGTTTTCATTGGAAAGAGTCAACTGTCTTGGGGCATGCGCGATTGGTCCAACACTTGTGGTTAACGATGACTATCACGGAAATATGAGCATCAGCAAAGTGGGAGAACTCCTCACATCATTAGAGACAGAATATAATGAAACTAAGGAGGAGGTGGTAGAGGAATGAGTAAAATTGCCACCTTAAAAGAGTTGGAGAACCTTAGGAAAACCATCCAAGATGGAATACAAGCCGACAAAACCGTAATCACCATCTGTGCTGGCACGGGTTGTAAAGCTTCTGGTTCCCAAGATATTATCGATGCCTTCAAAGAGGAAATCGATAAGCAGAACCTTCAGGACAAGATTGACGTCAGGTCGACTGGTTGCCATGGTTTCTGCGAAAAGGGCCCTATTGTCGTAATATACCCTAGTAAAATATTCTATCCAATGGTTAAACCTGAAAATATTTCAAGAATCATCTCTGAGACCGCTTTGAACAATAAAGTCATTGAAGATTTGCTCTACGTGGATCCCATCTCTGGTGAAAAAATCGTTACCGAGGATGAGGTGCCATTTTACATGAGACAAGAGAGAATAATACTTGCCAGCAATGGCCTGATCGACCCAACAAGCATAGAAGATTACATAGGTCTGGGTGGCTATTCTGCGCTTTCAAAGGCACTGGCCGGCATGAGTCCAGAAGAGGTAATCAATGAAGTCAAAGCATCCGGGCTCCGTGGTCGTGGTGGCGCAGGATTCCCTACCGGAATGAAATGGGAATTTTGCAGAAATGCCAGTGGTGAACAGAAGTATATAATTTGCAACGCAGACGAAGGTGATCCTGGCGCGTATATGGATAGAAGCGTGTTAGAAGGTAATCCGCACAGTGTGGTCGAAGGTATGATAGTCGGAGCCTACGCCATAGGTGCAACAAAGGGTTATGTCTATGTCAGAGGCGAATACCCTTTGGCTGTCAATAATCTTGATATTGCGATTAGACAGGCCGAGGAGCTCGGTTTGCTGGGAGAAAACATTCTGGGGTCAGAGTTCAATTTCGATCTTAAGATATACAAAGGTGCTGGGGCGTTCGTCTGCGGTGAGGAATCGGCATTAATTGCTTCTATCGAGGGCAAACAAGGAGAGCCAAGACAAAGACCGCCTTTCCCTGCCCAGTCGGGTCTTTGGGGCAAACCCACCAACATCAATAACGTAGAGACCTGGGCTAACGTTCCCCACATCATTAACAAAGGGGCAAAATGGTATGCTACTCTTGGGACTGAAGCCAGCAAGGGCTCAAAGATCTTCTCTCTCGTGGGAAAAATTAAGAATACTGGTTTAGTAGAGGTGCCTATCGGAACACCTTTGCGTAAAATCGTTTATGACATCGGCGGTGGAATACCGAACAACCGAATATTCAAGGCCGTGCAAACTGGGGGGCCCTCCGGAGGATGTATTCCCAACGATTATCTGGACACTCCGGTTGACTACGAAGAACTAACAAAATTAGGCTCTATCATGGGCTCTGGCGGATTAATTGTCATGGATGAAGACACCTGCATGGTTGACATTGCAAAATATTTTATTAACTTCACAGCAGATGAGTCGTGTGGCAAATGCTCTTCGTGCCGCGAGGGGTCACAAAGGATGCTCGAGATATTAACTGACGTTACAGAAGGGCGAGGTGAAATCGAAAATCTCGAACTTCTTGAGGAACTCTCAGACCACATTAAAAGTACATCAATGTGTGCTTTGGGCCAGACTCTGCCGAATCCTGTTTTGAGCACGATGAAATATTTCATGGAGGAATATGAGGACCACATACTACACGACAAGTGTAGGGCATCTGTTTGCTCAAGCCTGTTTGATGCTCCCTGCCAGAATACTTGTCCGACCGAGACCAACGTGCCCGGTTATATCCAATTAATCAGGGAAGGGCGTTATTTTGAAGCCTATGACCTCAACAGGGAGGCAAATCCGTTCCCGGCGGTTTGTGGTCGCGTTTGTCCGCACACGTGTGAAGACCGGTGTAAAAGAGGCGAATACGACGAATCATTGAACATCGTGACGCTAAAACGCGGTATTGCCGATTATGTCTTTGAACATAGAGATGAATATAAACCTAATATGAAAATGCTGGATGATACAGGTAAGAAAATTGCAGTAATAGGCGGTGGGCCAGCTGGTTTATCGGCCGCCTTTTTCCTACGGCGATTGGGGCATTCGCCCACAATATATGAGGCTGAAGGAAAGCTTGGGGGGATGTTGGTTTGGGGCATACCCTCTTATAGGCTCCCCAGGGACATCATAGAACAAGAAATTGAGGATGTTCTGAATCTGGGCGTTGATGTAAAACTTAATACAAAAGTTGGGAAAGACATCGATTTTGACCTGCTAAAATCCGAGAACGATGCCGTACTCATTGCCGTTGGAGCCACAAAAGAATTTACGCTGGGTGTTGAGAACGAGGATTCAAATGGGGTCGTCACAAGTCTTGATATGCTGAAAAAGGTTGAGACGGGAGAGTTTAAGGTTGGTAATAATGTTGCAATTATCGGTGGAGGTAATGCTGCAATCGACGCTGCGAGAACGGCATTAAGACTCGGGGCAAAAAAAGTTACGATCGTCTATAGGAGAGAAAAGAAGGACATGCCAGCATTTGTTGAGGAAGTTGGAGCCACTGAAGAAGAAAATATCGAAATCATATTATGTGCGGCACCAAAAAGAATCATCACCGATGGTAACAAGGTAACCGGACTTGAATGTTTGAAAATGGAGCTTGGTGAATTTGATAAAAGTGGGCGGAGGCGGCCGCAACCGATTGACGGCTCTGAATTCAAAATTGACGTAGACATGATAATAGTCTCGATTGGACAACAACCAGATCTAGATTTCATTCCTGAATCCGTCAACCTTGAGAGAAGAAAGAACCAGACGATTCCGACCCATAGATGGGAGATGAGTACCAACGTAGACAATGTATATGCAATCGGGGATGCGGTTTTAGGACCCAGTTCAGTGATTGAGGCAATTGCACACGGGTATATGGCTGCGGCAGAGGTTGATAAGAGACTCATGGGAGAGTCTAGAATTAACCAGATAAAGACGGAATTCACCTATGATATGACGCCTCCACCGTCTCCAGAGAAAGAAGAGGGTAAAACATGTCCTGGTGAGCTGGGGCCCGAACAACGATGCAATAACTTCAGAGAAGTGATAGAGGGATTCACTATCGAGCAAATGCAACATGAGGCGTCCCGTTGTCTCAGGTGTGACATCAAGGCGGCTTCTGAAGAAGATGGCGAGATTATGGGGCCAGATGTTGCTGAGGAAGAGGAGCAGAGAGGGGACCAACAATGAAACTTACAATCGACGGTACTGAATATGAGGCTGAGGACGGCAGGACTCTCCTTGATGTCGCCCAAGAGAACAACATCGAGATTCCCACTTTATGCTCCAACAAGGCTTTGACACCTTACGGATCATGTCGTCTCTGTGTTGTGGAATTAGTGAGTGATAGGGGATCTAGATTAGTAAGCGCGTGTACGTTCCCGGCTCAGGATGGGCTGAATGTACTGACGGACTCCGAGATGGTAACGAAAAGCCGAAAGATGACGATAGAACTATTGCTGTCGCGCTCCCCGGAAGAGGAAGTGTTGATCAACCTTGCGAAAGAACTGGGGGTTGGAGAACCGAGGTTCAAGCTGAAGGATGACAACTGCATCTTCTGCGGATTATGTGTAAGAATGTGCGAGCGAATGGGAAGACAGGCAATTAATTTCACTGGTCGTGGTATGGAGCGGGAACTTGGTACACCTTATATGGAACCGTCTGAAGTTTGTATGACCTGTGGCGCTTGCGCTTTCATATGTCCAACATCCCGGTTCACGCATAAAAAGGCAGAGCGAATCAGCGGACACGAACCAATTCCAATTCCATCGGAATTCAATGAAAGTATGGAATCCAGATCCGTAAATTACATTCCGTTTCCGCAGGCTGTACCGAAAATCCCGGTGATCGACAAAGAGAGATGTGTGTACTATCAAACCGGCGACTGTAAAACATGCGAGACTTTCTGTGAGGCTGGTGCGATTTTGTTCGATCAGGAAGACGAAATTTTGGAATTGGATATTGGGGCGATTGTGATTGCGACGGGCTTTGACATGTATGACCCATCCAATAAACCAGAATTTGGACATGGAAAAATTAAGAACGTAATGACGGGATTAGAATTCGAAAGGCTGGTTTCTGCTTCAGGCCCCACGGAAGGACATATCGAAATCGATGACGAGGAGCCGAAGGAGGTCGTATTTATCCAGTGCATAGGCTCCAGGGAAAGGGACGGAAACACTTACTGTTCTCGTGTATGTTGTATGTACACTGCAAAACACGCGCATCTGGTAAGGGAGAAACTCCCTGATGCAAATGTGACCGTATATTTCACCGATGTAAGAGCCTTCGGGAAGGGATTCGAAGAGTTCTATGTCAGAGTGATGGATGAAGGCGTTAACTACCTGAGAAGAGAGCTGGACGACCCCATTGAAGTTTTTGAAAAAGACGAAGATAAGGTCATTGTCAAAGCAGAGGGACATCCTGACATCGAAGCCGACCTTGTAGTACTGGCAACGGCCATTGAGCCACGGTTTGATTCGTCTGAAATGGCACGTCTCTCTAACACCTCTCTGGGTGCGGACGGCTTTTTCCTTGAGGCACATCCAAAATTAAGGCCCATCGATACGGCTACCGAAGGTGTATTCCTGGCTGGTTGTTCTCAAAGCCCAAAGGACATTCCGGATACGGTGGCACAGGCAAGTGGAGCCGCATCAAGGGTCTGTGATATCATATCAAAAGATGAGCTCGAGGTGGAAGGCATCGTTTCCTTTGTTAATGAGGAGATGTGCAGCGGGTGTGGGATATGCGTAGAAACATGTCCTTATGGCGCCATTGAGTTGGAAGAGAGAACCGTCACAGCAAATGAGAGAGACGGTCTATTTGATGCCGTTGTTAAGGTCGCGGTTGTCAGTTCTGGCTTGTGTAAGGGCTGCGGGTCATGTGGCGGCGTTTGCCCCAGCGGAGCGATAGACCAACATTGTTTCAAGTCAGAGCAACTAATGGCAATGTTACGAGCGGTTTTGCTTAGCGCAAATCAAGGGAAATAAAACACAAGATTATTCATACAAGCCTTTCCAATCTTTTTTTGATTGCCCTGATTCCTGACGAGTGGTTGGTTTCCTTCCAACTTTTTTAGAGTGGGTTATTTTCCCAGTGCCTTCTCCTTTTATGCAATCTAAACAGTTTTTAACATCCCCTTTTGTTACCCACAACTTTGTGTTCGGCGGTTTCATTAAATCTAGATAATGGGAATCAGATGAAGATATTACATTGAATTCCCTATCTTTAAAATAGTTTGAGCGTATGTTTTCTATCTTGTTGACATCTATAATCTCTACAGCATCCAATTTCAATTCTAGTGGGATGTACCCGAGATGCGATATCACGCTGAAACCCTTATCCAGGTGAGCGGCCACTGCAATGCCATTATAATCGTGTATTTGATCTGCCAGTTTTTCTAATGTCTGGTTCAGGGGCATTGAAAGCATGTCTTCTTCCTCTCCAAGGACGTTGCCTAAATTGTCGATTTGGATTTGATTTCCGAACCGTTGAGGGTCGTTTTTTCCCCATTGTGTAAGCCCGGGTTTAACTATGTGTTTGCAGAATGATTCAAGTGATTCAAAGTCAGTAAAATATCCTAACAAATGTATCTCTTCAATACTCTGAAGCTCAATACCCGGTATGAAGAGAATGCCCTTCCTCTTTGCCGCTTCTTTGAAGGCGGCACAATTGAATCCCGAATTATGATCCGTGATAGAAAATGTGTCTATTCCCAGACTTATT
>DAOVAY010000059.1 GCA_030670795.1 Methanobacteriota archaeon
TGCATAAGTGTCTCCTGTCGAGTGCCAACCGTTCGTTATAAACCAGATCTCGTAGCGGTCCACATCGTTAAAGCCGCCGCCATCATCTGCGCTGAGGTCCCAATAAATGGTAACGTCATCAGTGGCAGACCATGTAAGCTCCGCGCGAACATTAGTTGCTGGCCCTGGTGCTGTGGAGTCTATTGTGAAGTCTGCTAGGCTATCGTCTTGGTCCGGCATTGCATCCGTATCCGTAACAATAACCCGTACTCTGACCTGTGTTGAATCAATACCATCTACGGGATTCCAGTTGTATATACAGGGGTTTGCTCCATAGCCGGAACTTGAATCAATGAGGTTGGGGTAAGTAACACCACTGTCTGTAGAGTAATATAGGGCCACTGTAAGGGCGCTATTCGGGTCCTGGGCATCGGCCATATCCCATATGATATCCTGGGCAGAGCCTCCTTGCCACAATTCGCCGCCATCAGGTGCCGTCAAGTTAGCAATCGGTGGAGTTTTGCCTCCGACTATGACATAGAATACTGTTGACTCAAAGCCGCCCCAGTTGTTGTAAGAATCTCTTGCTCGCACATAAACTGTGTGTGCTCCCAGGGTCTCAACAATGCTGATTTGATAGTCTATATGAGCGCTTTCCACAGGGGAATCAAATATATCAACTGGAGCCATGTCACCAATGAGCTCGGCGGGCGAAGTTCCGTCAATGTAGAATTCCAATCGGGCTATGTCTGAATTTCCATTATATCTGTCATCAGCGGTTGCGGTTAAGTTTAGCGGGGCTCCTCTCCAAACCGGTATGGGTGTCGGCTTTATGCTTCCAGCCAAGACAACCGGACCTTGGTCGTCACCACCGCCGTTCTGGACGGTGAAGTTGGCATCAGATACATCGAAACCTTTCAGATTGGTTCCATAGCCCACAACCTTGACTCGATAGAAGTCACCGTTGGGGTAGTCTAAGTTTGGAGGATCGAACGTTGTGGTTGTAGTGTCCCAAACATAATTTGTAGAGGCTCCAGGAAGGGCTGTGGCTTCGACCACATAAGACTGCCCGCCGTCTCGGCTGATCTGAATGTCAATGCTGTTGGCATTTGCAATGGTCCATTGAATGTTGACTGACGTCCCTGACACCGTTTCGCCACCATTGGGATATGTGACTGTTATATCCGGGTGGTCCTCGCCGAATAGCCAGATGAGCGTTTGGTCCGCGATTGTTGCCCTGTCCATATTCAGATCCTGCCCGAAAATGTTACCTGGGGTTCCGTAAGTACCGTCATCCTGTATCATTGCGTGAGCGAAGGCCTCGTATGCTATTTTATGGCTTGGGCCGTCATAGGCAATTCCGCCGGCATCTCCGCCACCTGCGTGAGCATTGTAATCCCATGGTGGGGGAACCTGGGCCCCAGGTTGATCATTCGATATGTCGTCTGGCCAGAACCTAGTCGGTCCGTAAACATCCTGCTCTAAGTCTTGTTGTCCGCCTGCTCCCGGGAAGCTGCTGCTGATTGCATGTGCAGTTCCGACAATCCTAAATGGATCTTGACCGCCAGCGGCACCTTCATCTCCGCCACCGCCGTCTGCGTCATCTCGTTCGAAGGTCGCGCGTATATTACTTTCGTACCATGGAATATTTTGATCTGTTCCGGCGGGGTCACACATATCCCAACCAACATCCTGACCGGTCTGATACCATAACTGTTTACCGACTTGATCAAACCATAACTGGAGTACGGCTCTTTCGTCAGTACCGAGTTGCGGGTAACCTTCTCCGACATCCCAATACACACATTTCGCCGTGTTCATGGCTGTGAGAGAAGGCAGACCATACTTGACGGTCTCCCATACCACATATGACCATCCGAATTCGTCCAGGGAAAGTCTCCAATCATTGACCTGCTCGTCGCTGGATGCAACGTCGCTGTGCTCCTGGACAATCATAACGTCTGCATTGTCAACCGTAGTGAACATGTAGTGGTCTCCGCCGTTGGCGTCTCTCGTGGTTACGGCACCTATGCTTCTGGACTCGACGTCAAAGTAGTAATTGGTGAACGCGCTTAGGCCGAGAATTGGCACTGCATGTTCCAGAACCATGTCACCGTCGAAAGGCGTTATCGAGCCCAATGCCACAGTCGTACCATAATACACCTGACTTGATGCCGGGACGTCTGTTGTCCAACGTACTATCGCCAACGTGTTGGTTATATCTGTGACACGTACATTTGAAATCTGTGGACCGGATGCATCTGTGGTTGCAATCGCCGTCGAAACATGTGAGGGTGTTGATTCGTTGTAATAGACGGTTAATAAACCTCCGCTTTCTATGCTTATTTCACCGTCTTCTTGTACGACGTCCAGAAGATTGGTCACGATTGAGTTTGTAAAGCGCCGGGCATTGGCTCCAATTTCGTTCAATGTGACGGTTTCCTTGTCGTTAGTGGTGCTTACAATAGTTACGTCAAAGGATGAGCCTCCATTCATGTCCCAGCCATCCGTGTCTTTGACTTCAATGTTAACCGTGTCGCCGGGTGCATAAACGGATTTATCCATCTTCACCCAGCCATAGGTGTCACCGAAGTCTCCGGTCAAAACGAGTCCATATGGCTGTGGGCCTACGGGAATATTTGGTGCACTAACGTTAACTGTCCAGATACCTTGTGCCGGTGAGCTGACAAGCACACCCTCTACATTGTTAATGTCGTCAAATTGTCCAACTGGATTGGAAGAATCGGATTGCCTGCTTGCGGATCCGAAATTGTTACCCCAGTAATAAGTGATGCCGTTCGGTGCTGTGACGTTCAAATTAAGGTCGTTTACAAGTTGCCCCTGAGTAGCTGCGCTTCCCTTATAATCTGTCCAAACAAGCGTGATTTCCAATGGACCGCCGTCTACCCAAAACTCGTACTCCCTGTACTGGTCGGTAATCAGGCCAACCTGATTATCGTCTATTTCCATCTCTCTGCTTTCACCGATGAAATAAAGAGAATCGCCGATGTCGGTCATTCCCCAGCCTTGGTCGTTGTTTGGATATATCATTGAGTGGCCATATAGTTCGTAAGGATGAGCATTTGCTCCTGAGCCTGAAGTAGAATCCCTTGCACCATTGAGCAATGCCGCCTTGACCAACGCAGCACTTGGTGTAAATGCGTTGGATGCCACTGGTTGAACCGCGTCAAACGGCCAGTATCCATCCTGGAAGTATTGGTAGATAAGGGCTGCACCGCCCATACATACCGGACCGGATGTGCTTGTTCCACTCATAGAACCATACAGGGTATCCTCGTTGCCGTCCCTGTTACCGTCACCACGTGCCGATGATACAGAACCATCAGAGCAGACGTCGGGCTTCAACCTTCCATTGATGAACGCTGCAAAATACTCTGCGGGTACCGCATCGTTATAATTTTGGTGCAACGTTGGACCAAAGCTGCTGTATCCTTCCATGTTCCGCCAGTTGGCCCCTGATTGATGGGCACCAACACACACCATGTTCTTTCCCGTGGATGGTGGTGACACGGTGGCGGGGTACGGATATAAGTCAGGCCTGTTGGCAGGGCCTGCGGTACGGTCGTTCCCGGCCGAGAAGAATACCTGGAAATCCTTGTTGAGCCACATGAACCAGTCCGAGTTCATGGAGTCCTCAGAGTACTTTCCTTCAGAGAGAGTTCGTTGGCCCGTTGGACTGATTACATGCACGCCCCAGCTGTTTGAACAGAGTCTTGCACCGTCATCGTACTGTATCTGGAACATGTCCTTCAAATCCGCCGGAATACCCCTGAGGGTGTCGTCGCTCGCGCCTATATCGTGGAATGATATCTTGGCCTCGTATGCGATGCCGAATCTGTCAGCATGAGAGCTGCCAACGGCGTCGCCATTTCCACAGGGATATCCTGCAGTGTGTGTGCCGTGCTGACTTGCAGAGGCATCCACCCAGTCATCCGCCCATTGTTCGTATCTCACAACCTTTCTGTGGCCCGGAGGATATCCAGGATATCCAGGACCTGACCAGCCCGTCCAATCGGGTGGACCAGGGAAGGATGGGTCACGGAACTGTTCATGGTCAGTGTCGAGACCGGTATCCGATGTGGCCACTATTATGCCTTCACCGTGAATGCCTTGGTCCCATACTGGTGTTTGGCCAGCTACTTTGTTTTGTTCCCAAACGGTGGCTGTTGCCAGGTGAATCTCAGGCATGTAGTATGGTTGTAAGTATTGTACGGTGTTAACAAAAGCCAATACTTGTATGCCCGGCAACGAAACCTCAGCTCTCACTAAATTGGATGATTCGGATACATCCAGAATTATACCACCTGATTTTGCGATCAAGGCTGCAACATTGTAGGGATTCTCATCTTCTTGGAGAAAGATACTCAGAGGCATTTTTTCTCCTTCGCCAATCACTTCAGCTGTTTCAAAAAGATTTTGCCATTTTATGAAGGCGAGGGCGTCCTCAGCGTGAAGACCATTTCGTAATGGTATCTCGTTACAAAGTTCCTTGGGTATCTTGTAGGCTGGTTGATATACTCCAACATATTGCACGAAATCCAGATTTTCTACCTGTGCTTTGACCTCATTGCTCATTTTCACCATGAACGCATTGATTGGTACATAATCGCCAATCTTCGCTCCCAGTTGATGTAATCTTGCTTTCCACATCTGTTGCACTGCATCGTTGAACTGGACTATATAGTATCCATCCACCCTTTCGTCATAATCATCTATGCAAAGTTCTGGGGGAAGGTTTACTGGACCCGTATTTGTATGGAACTGTGCTGATGCCAATCTGATCTCTGTATTCCCTACATAATAATCATTATTTAGTGGTGCCCTCTGAGCTACTGGTGTCTCAGGGGATTCACCGCTTATGACCATCATGCCGAGGGGAAGTAACATTGCTAGTGCAATAACAGTCGCTAAAACTTTACCCACTATATTTTTTCTATTTTCAATCTCTATCTCCATAGGATTATTCCTCCTCCTATTCTTGTTTTTCTCTCATAAATAAGGATTGTAGTGTTGCCCACGTACAATTCCTACGTTAGTAGCATATATAACTAAAGTTATATTTAGTTATTATGGTGGGTTCGTGATTAACACTTGTTTAATACTGGAACTGGGTACAAAGAAAATTTAATATCAATGAAAGAATTACGGAAAAACCGATATAATAGGGAAAGTATACGCTGAAGTACAGAGTTGTGATTATGAACGAAACGGGAAATCCTGGAAAACTGGATGATGTTAAAACACAAAAAAAATCTGTGTGGAAGATATTATATGTTTTCTTTATCATTATACTAATCATCATGGGGATTTATTTTTACTTAAAATAAGGGATTATGGAACACCTTATTCTATTTATTAAATAGATAGATATAGAATTGAGAATCATATTGTAAATTTATTTATATAACTAACAGAACAGTTATATATTACATAAACCATCTCTTTTCTTACTAGTGTCCATTATAGTAATCTCTTGGAGGAGGGAACATGGATAAAGCAATAACCAGATGTTTAATGAGTGTGCTGATAACAGTGATGATGGTTCTTACGGTTACACAGCCGATTGTCGGGACCGCAGAAAGCGAAAATAATTCTTGTGAATTATTAAATAATGAACCATTAGATGGTGCGGGAGCTAGCATGGAACAACCATCTCAAGGAGATGTGCCCACAGGAGAGCCTATTCTCTTAAGCGATGTGCAAACCTCGTCAGACAGAATCGCTAAAACGGGTAAATTTGCCAAAGTGATTGTAGCCACGATTGATGTATGTGAATTGGCAACCCTTATGTCAAATTACGAATACAATGGTCTGATAGGCACGAAATCAACATACACAAGGGGTATAGCATTCCCTATATTGGAAGTGCCATCAAATGCATTGGATGATATCGCGGGACTTTCAAGTGTTTTGGGAATATATGATTACAAAGAACCCATTTCACAGCCCAAAACCGAAGAAAACATCCAGATCCTTAAAAAAGCCGGGGACATTGAAACAATGAGTCAGACAGAGGATGTAAATTCAGCCACCCTATACCATGGAGCTGAGACTGCTTGGGCCAATGGTTTCACCGGAAAAGGTGTCAACGTAGCCACTGTATCAGCAGGTTGCGACTTCGGACATTATGAACTCGCAGGAAAACAAGCAATTATCGGAGATGATTATCTAATAAGCGTGACCAATGGAGCGGTTGTAGCAACTACGGATACTGTTGTGGATAATAAAACTCGATTACCCATACCGGAATTTTATTTTGTGGATAATGCTGCCGCGACGGTATTCCTGAACTCGAACCTTATGACAGGCGGATACACACTATTTAAAAACGGCACGATACTTTTCAATCCTCCGATACCTGCTAACTCCGAGGTTACTGCCACTTACACATATTGGTCCCCCTATTTAGGCTATCCAATTGCATTCGACCCGACCTCTATGGTTTCATACATTAAAGATGGTCCTACAGTGGGAACTGTCACACCAGTCGATTCCTGGTACGTTAATACCAGTTCTACCGACCTTCACATCTACCACACACCTATAATTGACGGTGTCAATGATTTTTGGGAGGAGGTTAATCCGCATTTAACCGCGGATGAAATTTATAATCTTTCATTGACTTCTGATCTGAAAAGTGACGACGAAAAAGGAGAGATAAGCGCTGGAGAACTCGACATGTCCTCCCTATTTGTAGCTTCGGACACTGATAATTGGTATCTCGGTTTCGACGTAACGCCGGAGGAGGATATAGGGCAACGGGCTTATAACGTAGAATATGGTCTATATCTGGATACCGTAGCAAATGCTGGTGCTGATACGGACCCGCTAAATAATTATATCAACACAACCCTCTCAAACCAACCAGAATTTGCATTATACATACATCACACAGGTCCGGATTGGGGTGTCAGAGGTTCCATAACCCAATGGGAAGCGAATGAAACAGGGATTTGGAAAGCATATCAGACAAGTGTTGACTGGGGCTATAACTCCACCGCAGGAGTATGGAGCAAAAATAAGTCGGTAGAAGTCGATTACGATGGTGGTCGCGGTGATGTCCTCAGTGACCTGGAGGCCTGGACTAAAAATAATACTATGGAAAACGCAACGTTCTTTGTATGGCACGAGACATCTTCCTCTTGGAGCAAGTTCACTCTGACCGAAGGCCAACCATACAACGCGACTGTTGGGATAGGGCCTGCTGCCGGGAGTAAGATTGTGGAAGACGTTGATGGTTTACAATATGTTCAACATAACGCCGTATTATATTCTCTTTTAAGCAGTAGTACAATGCCATATTATATACAATATAATCAATCGGGATATACTGACGTCGAACTTATGATGATTGAAGGTGAACAAGTATATAAGACCGATTTCGTGGAATTATTAGTACCAAAAACCATGCTGCCAAATGTAAACAACATGTCAACGGTGTTGTTCTCCGCTGGTGATAACAAATCACATGCACAAGATACCGTGCCGCCAAATGTCAATGTATGGTTCACTGAACCAGATTGGGTTGACCCCTTGGACATTATCAACTACACCACCACAACTTTGACCAATTTCACGTTCATCGAAGCCCCACCCGAGTATGTTGTGACGGGGATTCCTTGCCTAACCGACTATCATACCGGACTACATCCTGACCAGAATCTTTTCCAGAGACATTATGGCAGGCCGGTTGCAATTCTTTTGACCGACCCAAACGTAGCAGGAGTTTATGATACGGTATATGTAGATCTAGACAATGATAAGAGTTTCACGGATGAGCACCCATTGCAAAAATATAGCGCATACAATGACACTAAACAAATCGGACCGGAGTTTGGTACGATAAGATATGACAACGGCACAATAAATCATAATGGTTCGTCTTATGTTCTTTATAACGAAAAAGTTAATGAAACACTCATCGATGAGGCCGATGGTTTTGAAACCGAATTCAAACTTGAACAGAGAAATATCATTGATGCACCATTTATACAATGGAATGCAAGTGGTGGATTAACCAAATTTTTAAACAAAACAGATAATTATACGATCGATACGGTCAACGGTATAATAACCCTTGTTGAACCACAGTATTTAGAACCAGATGAAGATCTCTTTGTGTTGAATTATACTTATGTGGTCGAGGAATCCATTGAAAGAACTGCTTATATTTTCTACAGCGGTTCTGAATGTGAGATCGAGTTACGCGACTGGATTGCGTGGAAAGACGTGGATGCAGACAACGGTAGGGGAGACGAAACCCCCTTCCCAGACATCTCCGGAGGAATGGTTTACTTCATCGGAGATGGGGTAACACCGCTTCCGTACTCTGAGATTATCACCGACCGAACCGGGAGCATCGAAGAGAACAGGATTCCCGAAAATGGCGCATTGGTCGCATTCTTCGGAGAGTTCGAATTGGATTCCGTTAGGGGTACCGAAGTTGCCACCGCAATCTCCGGTGCAGGTGCCGGCATAGATGGTAACAAGAACAGATTGGTTAAAGGCTCTGCACCCGATTCAAAATTAATTGCCGCAAGGGGAGGTAATCCGTTTGAGGCATGGTATTTTGCTGTTGAAGGATATGACGGTATAGTGGGCACTGCCGATGATGCGCAGATTATATCTGTGAGCGCCAACTACCCCGTCGAGGAAAGCGGATGGGACATTTATTCGAAGGCGGCAGATTACATTGGCACTTATTATGGCCAGGGAAAGACAATATTTGTGGCCGGCGTAGGAGACGGTGGATATGGATATGGAACATCCGGTTCCCCAGCCTCCTCGAGGGCCGTTATCACCACCGGCGTAGGTACGCAATTTGATTACAGGAACTATGATGCGGGCGCTCCTGACGAACTGCCAAGAGTGTATGCCGATAGTGGTCCGAATCCGAGGCACGGAGAGATTCTTTCTACTTCGAGTAGAGGACCCAATATGCTCGGACAACCGGAACCTGATGTTGTAACCGCTGGTGCATTCTTGTTTGGTGGTACTCCCTTGAACGCGGATCAAAATGGCCAAACACCAGGTTCATTCGAGTGGTTTGGTGGACAATGGGCTTGGGACCTATGGAGCGGCTCGGCCCTGTCCTCAGCTACAACAGCCGGGATGTTAGCCCTGGTGTATGATGCATATTATCAGGTTAATGGAGCATATCCGGATACTGGTAAGGCAAGAGGATTATTGAGGTCTGGTGCCGATAATATGAACTATGATATTTTGACCCAGGGAGCGGGATATACAAATGCTGACAGGTCTACACAACTCGCGTCCGATCTCGATGGACTGTATCTAGCCAAAACATTCTGGGTTCCCGGCGGTTACCGGGGAACAACATATGAAGGATTCGCAAAATTAATGCACCCCGGTGATGTGGCTACACAAACCTTCCCAATTGAGAACAAGAATCCAACAGAGGATGCGACTATCGAAATCGATGATGCCGTCTTCTACAAATTCGGAAGCTATCAGATTCCGATTAACATCTCCAAGACATATGATGACAAAGAGATTCCCGGTGTAATAAACATTGAGCCATATATTGCCGTAGGCACTGAACTTCTCAAAGTAACAATCACCTCGGCGCGGATAGAAGACATGGGACTCTATATGGGCGAATTGTTCGACTGGACAGATGTAGATGAAGACGGTCAACTGGAATTCCCTGACGAGCAAAACAGAATGATATACACCATAGGGTCAAATCACTTGGAATTAAGATATCGTAATCCACTCGGCAGGGT
>DAOVAY010000083.1 GCA_030670795.1 Methanobacteriota archaeon
GGATGCGCCTCCGCTGGCGTCCCCCGGTCAAACGATTCTTTATACCATTAACTATGCGAATATTGGACCCGGATTTGCCACCAACGTGACCATTGTGGAGAATTATCCGGCAGGTGTGACATTCGTCATGTCTATTCCCCCACCATCTAATCCAGGTACCGGAGACAATGTGTGGAATCTCGGTGCTATAGCTCCTGGTGAGTCAGGTTTAATTACAATTCTAGTAACCCTTTCCCCATTCGCGTTCGATACATTGACCAACTGGGTGTATTTGGACTATCAGAACCTCTCCGGCGGTCAGATGCCCACTCTATGGGCCAATGCCATGACCATGGTCGGAGAGCCCGGCATGGTTATTACCAAGACGGGACCGTCAACAGCATCTACCGGAGACACAATAACCTACACCTTGATTTACAGGAATCTTGGCATGGGAATGGCCGCTAACGTCATAATCGAGGACCCGATCCCAGCGGGACTGGCCTATGTCGGTTCCAGTCCTTCGGGTGCGAACATCGGCGGCATTATTACTTGGTTCATCGGTACAGTTCCTGGCGGAGGCTCCGGCACGATAACCATCACCTTTAACGTGCTCGCTCCCCCACCGACGGTTGTCACAAATTGGGTATATCTCAATTACACCACGATGGCCGGCGTGCCCTACGAGCGTTCTGACTATTGGATAACGTTCATCTCCAATCCGACCATGAACATCACTAAAGATGCTCCCGCAACCGCCAACAGCGGGCAGATAATCACATACTGGATTAATTATTCGAATACAGATCCTCTTGCATTTGCTCAGAATGTTGTGATTACGGAGACATATCCATTACTACATGTTATGTTCTTGAGTTCAATACCAGCTCCAAGCCTTGGGAACAACGTATGGAACATCGGTATGGTAGCACCTCAGACCGGAGGCTCGATTCAGATATTCGTGCGTATACTAAATCCACCCTCTACATGGAACGGATTACAAATCAACAATACCGTAAATATTTCATATGAAAATCTTGCGGGCACTCCTCAGAATGTCGAGTATGCCTGGGGCAATACCACAATCTTGGACCCGATTCTGACAATCGATAAAACAGCTCCGGCTACTGCGAACACCGGTCAGATAATCACTTATACTTTGACAATTACAAACAACGGCGGCGCGGCAGCATACAACATAAACGTAACCGAGACATATCCCGCCGATGTTACATTCATAACCTCGGTTCCGCTTCCGGATATCGGCGATAACATCTGGGTGATACCGTTCCTCGCTGCCGGAGCGTCATACCTCATAACGATTACCGTACGGGTAAATGACAATGCAACAGGTACCCTACAGAACACGGCTGTGGTGAATTACACCGATGAAAACAATGAATACCAGATTGAAGATATGGACACAGAATTCACTCAAGTGATAGACCCCGATATTACGGTTGATAAGACTGCGCCCGGTACTGCCAATACAGGTGAAACGATAATGTATACGATTACCTACCTGAATAGTGGTACTGACACAGCATACAATGTCTGGGTGAATGATACCTTACCGGCAGGCCTTATATTTGTAGGAGCGAATCCGCTACCTACCGTTATTGCACCGCCCCTCTACGCTTGGTTTATAGGTAATCTTGCACCAGGAACCGGTGGTACGATATTCATCAATGTCACGGTCGATACGGCAGTGGGCACTATTACGAACTGGGTCTTCGTGGATTATGATGATTCAATACCGGAGGCCCAGCCCACGGAATCCGACTTCGCCTCAACACAGATTATTGACCCGTTCGTGGTCATATACAAGTCTGCGAACGCAACGGCCTGTGCTGGAGGTTACATCCTCTACAACATCACGTATCAGAACTGGGGAACCGACAATGCAACCAACCTTGTATTTACAGATCTTTACCCCACTGATGTCACTTTTATTAACTCAACACCAGCACCGGACGTGGGAAATAACATTTGGCTTATCCCCGATTTGGCTCCGGGCGAGATTGGATGGATACTGATACTCGTTCAGGTCATCCCCACAGTATCGGTGGGAGACGTCTTGAATAACAATGTAAATCTCACATATTATAACTTTGCCAACTTCTTACTACCCGAGATGAATGCGTTTGCGAGCACTACAATAATCGCGCCAATGCTGGCAATCTCCAAGACAGGACCCGCAAATGCGAATGTCACTGACATATTCAACTACACCATCTCGTACTACAATATCGGCAATGACTGGGCTTACAATGTTGTGATAACCGATACATATCCAGCCGGTGTGACAGTCCTTTCCACTACACCATCACCGACAAATACTTTCGTAGGCTACTACGAATGGATTATCACTGCTTTGGCACCTGGTGCCTCTGGCACAATTCAATTGACGGTTCAGGTAAACCCGACCGCTGGAAACATGATTATCAACAACGTATCCATGGAGGGTGAGAATGCGGCTAGTCTACTGCTGCCGACAGTCTATGACGAGGTCATAACAATAACAGGCATTGCGGACTTCCCGCCAGAAATAAGCACGCAACCGCCACTCTTCGTTTATGCTGACCTTAACATCACGATATGGGCAGGCGTATGGGACAATCAAACCGGTGTTGATACGGTCATAATCTACTATACTGACATATTCGGCAATCAATTCTTCGACATAATGATTCCGGACCCGGCCAACGTCGACCCGGTCACAGGCAACGGCCTCTATAACTGGACCATACCACCCCAGAGCTGGAAAGGAGTAATTTCATACTTTATCTGGGCGAACGACACCGTGGGATTGGCAAACAGAACAGGTGTGTTCGATGTACCTGTGAGATTACCGCCCTACATTGTCTGGGGCCAGATATTCTCACATGACGGCTTCCCTGAGAGCGGTGCTGTTGTCCTTGTCACAGATGTTGACACCAATGAAACAGTCATTGCAGTGGCTGACGGAACTGGCAACTATGAAGTCGACCTTGCAACACTGTATTCCGGATACTTAACAGGCGAGAATTTCGATGTTTTTGCCACGGATGGCTCTTATTATGGCTCCAACTCTTCCTTCGTGGATATAAATTATTACAGTGATCCGATCACATACTCTTGGCCGAATAGACAGGTGGACGTTGTGCTAAGCGAAATACCTGAGTTCGCGTTGATATTGACGCCTATCCTCAGCATCCTATTGGCATTCTTTATACTAAGACAGGTCAGAAACCGAAGTGGTGTGTCCAATGGGAAGAAGAGGCCTTAAAACCATAATAGCACTGACAACAGTGTTACTGCTGTTCACCCTCATAATACCAGATAACAGTCAAGCCTTTCCATGTCGAATGAGGGGGTATCTGAAGGACGCTGAAGGGAATCCGATTTCTTATGCCACAATAACTGTTACTGGAACCATATACAATGTAACTACTGGATCAAATGAAGAAATAATCTATCCATTACCAGTTTATAATGAGAGTGCTTTCCCAATGGTACATCCGACAGATGTCAATGGATATTTCAGAGTATCATTCGATGTCAATCATATAGGATTCACTAGTGATACATTAACTCTGAGTTATTCTGATGGCGAGAGAAGTGCGAGCCGGACTTTTACGACCGGGGCCAATATAATCTGGCTGAACCTGACAGCCGAGAGCGCGTCATCTCCTCTCGATTTTCTTCTTTCCCCTCCTGGCATGGCAATTATTGTGATAATAGTATTTGTGATGATTGTGGCCTTATATTGGTTCAGAACATCCGGGAAGAAAGAAGAGGAAACCATGGACGAGGCAAAGCGCAAGGTTGGGAGGCGACGTAAGTAAAGGAGGTTTTAATCCGATGAGAACCTCTCATATCCCAATAAGTACGCTCTTGGTCATTCAGATAATCTGTTCTGTCTTATTATTGCCAAGTGTGACCTTAGCCCAGAGTGCCCCACATGTAATCTATGGGGAGGTAACTGACACGTCAAGCGATCCTGTGCAAAATGCCTATATATACGTAAACAACACAAACACCAATGAATCACTTTCCACCATCACGAGTGTAGATGGCGAATACTCTGTTGACATATCGGCATATCCCAGCGGTTACTCAATAGGACACATTCTCTTGGTAACAGCGGTGTATTTTCATTACCGAACCAACGCCACGATTGTTGTGGACGGTGAGCCCGCGCAGAATCTCGACCTGCCACTCAACATTACACACCACTTTATCAACGGTAGAGTATCACTACCTGACGATTCTCCTGCACGGCAATACAGCATTAGTGTGACCAATAATGCCACTGGGGATACCGACTACCCCATAACAAACAACACTGGACATTACAGGGTAGACTTGGCCATGTACCAGAATGGATATGAGGAAGGTGACTATCTTGTGGTTTCATGCGATCTCCAAGGTTTCTTCAGGATTAACGTCAGTGCAGTATCAAACACAACCGAACAAACCATTGACCTCCATCTCGATGATGTAGAAGCACCTTCTATATCGATTTGGAAAGCCCCTGACAATATAAGTGTGGAAACGGAATTTGACATAGTGGCACGTGTAATTGAAAATTTCAAGGTCGAGAACGTTTCCATTTACATCAAAGTGGTAGGCGAGAGCATGTTCTCCCTTCTGAAAATGCACCAGGACGATGGCGATACGTATGACTGGGATTCGGATGGTACTCAGGACCCAAGACTTTACGGTCGTTCGATTCCTCCGCAATCGAAAATCGGCATAGTCTATTATTACATAAGCGCGACAGACGGAATCAACATCGGGACATTGCCAGAAAGTGACCCTGAGACCTATCCCCTTGAAGTCGAAGTGATTGATGACACCTTTCCCGTTATCACGCATACGTCCTTGACGCTAATCGAGGCTGGCGAACCCGAAGACCTTGTGACAACAGTTGATGATAACATAGAGGTCGATAATGTCACTCTCTGGCTTCAGGGGGTTGGAGAAGCCATTTTCTCTCCGTTTGACATGAGACCCAATGGTAATGAAGACGAGTATAACGCTACAATACCCGCACAAACGCCTGGCGTCATTCTATATTACATAACCGCCAACGATACGAGCAATAACACGGCTCGAAATCCTCCCACTGGTGATATATCGGTCACTGTTACCGATACGACACCACCCTCAATTATCCATGCTCCGATAAACTCGGCACACGTATTCAACCCATTAAACTTCACGGCAGAGATAGATGACCTGCTCGGTGTGAATGCCGTATGGGTGAACGTTACGGATTCGAGTAATAATCAAGACAACGACACCATGTCAAACTGGGCGGGTAATACTTGGAGCTATGAGAATCAAACCGGTCAAAGCATCTCTGGAATACTTTACTACACAATTTGGGCAAATGACACTAGCAATAACCTGGCCACTTCCCCTTCAAGCGGGGCGTATCCTGTTTTGATAACCGATAATAATACGCCCATCATAACCCATGTCCCCGTAGAGACCAGTGAAGTTTTCGAGGAGATAAACATAACGGCCAATGTCACCGATGACGTGGCTGTCACGGAGGTTACTTTGGCTTATAAAAATGTCGGAGATGCGTTCTACACCAGTGTCTTGATGAATCCCGCTGGTGGTAACTGGACAGCAAACATTCCGGCACAGGATACTTTGGGTTTCGTTGAGTATTACATCAATGCCACCGATGGCTCTAACAACATCACGCATCCTGCGTTGAAGCCCTGCCATGACATATCCATTGTGGATACACTCTCACCTATCTTGACGCCCGGACCCGCAACACTGGACATCCCCTTAATCGGTGTTCCCAGAACCTTATGGGTAAACGTTTCTGATAATTATATGGTTGACTATGTTATTCTTTACTTCAGAGCCGTCAACAATAAGACCTGGGCATCAATACAGATGACTCCCGATACCGTAGATTCTAGGGGAAACGGAACCTACTCCGGTGATATTCCTGCTCAGCAAATTCCGGGAAATGTCACTTATTATTTCTGGGCGAACGACACAAGTGACAACAATGCAACGCTTCCAGATGTACTTCCAAAACTCAACCCTCTTATTATTAACTTTGTGGACGGTCAACGACCAGAGATATACTTCACCCCACCTGGCGAGATCCAGGTAAATACTACGTTGCCAGTATTTGTGAACGTCACCGACGACCTGGAAGTCACAACGGTTAATCTGTTTTACAATGGCACACTTGATTCCGGTTTTAGCGAGATTCCCTTGTCTAAATCAGGGAATACCTCATATGTCGGAGACGTACCCGCTCAGTTTCATAGTGGTCCACTTCAATTATTTTTCACAGCGTCGGACGGTGCAAACGTCAATCAGACCCAGACATACAACATACCTGTGTTGAATGCGGTACCGACTATAATCCATATCAATAAAACATTCGCATCAGTCAAGAGGGCGGTCGACATTCTTGCTACCGTTGAAGACGATGTGCACGTAGAAA
>DAOVAY010000067.1 GCA_030670795.1 Methanobacteriota archaeon
CGCTCAATGTACTCCCCATCGACCATGATGCCGATGTCCTCTGCGCTATTGAAAGCCAGCATTCCGCTTTCGACATGTATGACAACCGATTGACCGTTGTCTATCTCTCCCGAAACCTTCAGGTCTATCGCATCGTCAGCCGCGGCGATGGTTTCCATGGCCAACTCGTCGAACATCACTATGTCCTCCACCAGATAACCGCCGTCGTTCGAGAGGTAGAGCTCGCCGCCGACCGCTCCCATGGCAGTCGCCTCGCCGATGACCGCCTCTCCCTCCGGGTCAGCGCGGAAGATCACGCTGGCTCCCTCCGATATGTCGAACGCGACCCTGCTTCCGGCTATGTCGATTTCCACATCACCTTTAGTTATGAAATAGCCCTTCGCGTCCTCGTTGCCGACGACGACGGACTGCCCGGACCTCAGGGCGCCGGTTCCGGCAGCCAGATAGATTTCGAGGCCGTTGTCCTGAATGGCGTTATACTCTATCGCCGTTGTCTGGGCCTCGTGAATCACCAGCTCGCCGAAATCGTCTGTGTGGGTGAATGTCGTCGGGCTCTCCAGATACGGTACACCCTCGAATTCGGTTATTCCTATCTCGTTGAACAAACGGACGAAGGAGCTGCTTCTCTCTACGGAATAGTTGATAACAGGGTACGGGTAAGTGGGTTCCGGAAAGACCGTGTACTCGTAATTTGAGTAATCATTGGAACGGGTTTCGTAATCGGCCAGACCTATTGAAGAATAGATAAGGCAGCTTGAAAGAACTATGGAAAAGAGTATGCACAAGACTGTTATTTTTCTCATGGAACACCTTGTGGAAGAATGGAGGAGGCTACCCCCTTCGGGGGAAGGGGGCTCTATTATGTGGGCAGAATAATAGATAAAAGCCTCTTAAAGAACAATATGTCCGATGGTATTTATATACAGTTTGGTACAATTATCGAACAATAGAGAATAAAAAACTATCAGGCCATATTCAGACGAGCACAGCTCGTCTTAACGACCTGGCGTCGTGAACTTGGTCGATCTCCCTACTGAACTGTTATTTGTTTACGCAGGCGAAACACCCAACAAATATGCGATACCGGCAATCGCCAATGCCGTGCACAGGCCCACTATCAACATGCGCAGGCCGTGCCTTACCACGCTCTGGTCGTTCATACGCGCCAGATATACCCCCAAAAACAGAAGGACCATCATTGTGAGGGACATCGAGGCCAGAAATGCCGTTCCGAGCGCGATTATACCTACCTGGGCGAAGAAGAAGGGCGAAATCACGATAAGAGCTGCCAGTGCCGGGCTGAAACCGTCGACGAGGGCGGTCAATACAGTCGCGAACTTGGAAGCTTCCTCGTGAATCGTATCGTCCATGTTCGAGAGCATTGCCTTTTCCAGCATTCTGAGCTCCCGAAGCCGCTCGGCGCTTTCGGCCATGTAAGCGCCGCTCAACCCCGACATTCCCATAGCAAAAGCGGTGGCCAGACCTGTAAGAATGACGAACATGGCGTTGTCGATATCGGCAACGCGGGCTCCGACAACCACACCCAGCATCGTCAATGCTCCGTCGAAAGCGTTCATTACAAAATAACGTCTGGAGATGGCACCTACATTGGTTATCTCACAGTACATTTCCCAGCGCTCAAGTCTTTTGGACATGAGCTCCTTAGTCGAAGGGGGTTCGTCGTCTGTCATTTGGGTCTTCCAAGTCAAGAATAAATGGAGGGATAGATAAAGGTTGCGGTTTGATCATATCTCATATAGTTCTCCCTTCAATCCCCATAGTGTTGTAGATGTGGCCAGTATAGACAAACTAATCTTTACTTTATCAAAAACTCCAAACTCAGTTTTCATCTTTCCGTTTCTCTCTTTTAATGTCATGGCCAGCATAAAAGGTGTGTTGAAACGTACCATTCCGCCGGCTTGTCCCTCTGCACCGATGACAACTTGTCCCCCGACAGTTCCAACGAGTGTGATTTTAAGATGTAGGTGTTCCTGAGCTTCAACCGGTGACCGTTCTAAAATTGCGAGCACTGGCTCAATCATCAGAATCTGCATTCCTGGGCTCAGAGCCCCGGCGATAATCAAGGGAGCCCGCGAGAAAAGGACTGTCAAAATTCCCTCGATATCGTTGATGAGCCATTTGAGGAAATGCTGGAGAGTGTTTATTGGGTCTGTAATGACCACGCTAAATTCAACACCCGCACTCACTTCAACATTTACTGCACCCACTGCTCCTGCCGAACCACCTATCCCGACCTTTACATAAAATTCAATGAACGTTTCCAATGTGTCATCTATAATATTAGCCAGTTCTTCCCATAATTTTGATTCCCAGATATATTGATACAATGATTCTACGTTTCTGACCAATGTAAAAATATCCTGCTCTTCTGCGGTTTCTCCGGGCTGATTACCAAACGCCTCGGTTATACCTTGACCCAGAACATCATTTAAGAGTAAGGTAATTTGGGTGGCAGTGTTCAGCAATTCGATGGTTCCTCCGAATTTCACTCCTATTTCAAAAACTAGTGGTGCGCAAGGAACTGGTTGTTTAATATGGAAACCTGCAAATTGCTCGACTTTCAGAATATCCAGGCGGATTCCAATAATGTCATCCCAGTTGCCTTCCAAATGCAGCGGAGAATCAATATAGTCGCCAGTTAAACTTTGATAGGGCAGCAACGGGTCGATTTCAACATCCAGTTCCAATTCCCAAATGTCCAGATCGATATGGGTTTGTACGTCAAATGGGGCGATTCGCGTTTTGGAATTGAAATCGCCGAAATCACCGATTGAGCGAGATAGTTCGATGAAAGTCTGGCCTCCATCTCTCCATATTATTAACGTAAAGCCGAAGAGTGAAAACTCCCAGTGATTTTGACCCAACGCATTCAGGAACCCAAGAATTGCATTTGAAACAACACTGGCAAATTTATTTGCAACATAACCGATGGTCTGATTCAAAACTTGCAGGGCTTCGTACATGACTTCTGAAAGCTTCGCCCCTTCCTCAATCAACTTCTGGACAAGGTCGGTGAACAGCTCTACAACTTTAAACACGCCGTCGACAATCCAGTTCCCTATATCACAGATATTATCCCAGATATCATAAAGGCAATCCATGAAAGCCGTGAGCAAGTTGTTCTCATCGGTCAGGTTGTAATCCACACCTGCCAGCTCCCAACCCGAGTAAACCGTGACGGGAATCGTCATGCTCAAATTGACGGTGCCGTTCCTCCAGGTCTCGTAATGTGTGCCGTTGACGAGGAAGACCTTGCCCAGGGTTCTCGTCGACAGGTCGAACTGGCCCTCGATGCTCACGTTCCACTGGGTCTCGAACGGTCTGGTGGAAAACTCGACCACGTTCGTATAGTGGGTGCCGAACTGCTTGTCACTTATCTCGATCTTCGAGAGCCCGTCCGACAAATCGAGCCAGTCCGGCGTCTGGTTTACGGCCAGACGCTCCAGATCGGCGCCTATTTCAGTGCCGTTCCCCCGGAATTCGAAGGGCAGGAACTCCCGCGAGCCGGGCTCTTTCAGCCGCACATCCTGGATGAACTTGGTGTTGGCCACCTTGCCGCTGAAGATGATGTCCGAGCATGTGGTCTTCACGAACTCGCCGGCGAGGGGGATGAGGCCGGACCCTTGAAGAATATCCACTGCTCCACCCACTAAAAGGTCCAGTATCTGGCTCCTCTGGCTTCCTTCCGAATACCCTCCTTCCAGATACGTATAGACACTCTCAGATATGATGCCAGGAGGTTGATTGTGTATTGTAAAGGTTGTCGTTCTGTCCTCCATCAGCGGATTAATTTCACCGACGGAATAGGAACCGGTACGGACGTATCCCATCGTGTATTTTGCATCATCCTCGTCCAGTAGATTGAGTTCGTAAACCTTGACCTCGTCATAAGCAATCTGGATGAAGTATGAAAGTGAATCCATTACATCGGTTATGTGATGGTTCTGGGTCTTCAGAACACTGTAATCATTGGCTACCTGTTGGTTCAATATTGTTCTTGCGCGCTCAATCAGCACTGAATCGGCGACGCCAGAGGAACTGGGGGTTACTACATAATCATAGTCCGTTTCTTCATTAAGATATCTAGCCAGATTGTGATTTGGAGTCGGACTTGTTCCGGTATCGTAATTTGGATACGCATTGAAAAAATCGAATTGGCCGCTAATCACGGAATCAACACTCGTACTGGAATCCAGGTCGATCCCATTATCTGTCAGACGGTGTGCCAGCGGTTTGCAGGCTTCGACCATCGGATGGTTTGAAGAATAATCCAAATAATTCGGCGTGGAATCGCAATTGACAAGTTCGTCATAGTTGATATTCAGGTGCTGGACAAGATTTTCTGCCAGGAGTTCGAGAGCCGTGTTTTCCCCATCCGGTGATAGTATATCGTTGATGATTTGCTTTATCTCTTCCTCTCCCTCAGAGCCTTGGTAAAACGCAACTATGTCGTCGATGGCCCCATTGACTTCTTGTTGAATCGTTTCGAGAAGGGCGATGTCATCGTTCGGGTTGATATCCACTGTCCTGTGCTCATTCAAATCGTCTCGTAAAGAGCCAGCAGACGTAATTCTGCCGACAACTTGGCTGATGATTTCCTTGGTCGCATCTCTGATACTCGTATACACTTCGTTCGCATCAACCTCGAATTGGTCTGAATAATAACTTCGCCAGAGTGAATCGTGACCTGTGATTTCCTGTGGGCTGAAGGCAATTTTCTCATCTGGGTGGCCAGCAATTCTGACATGGACTGTGTAGACGATTCTATCGTAGTAGCTTGGGCTCAGCAGGACATTCTCAACAGCACTGTGTTGAACCCACCCGAACACAGGATTCCCATCACCGTCAACTCCGGTCTGCTCCCATTCATCCCAGTAATGAGTTACAGGAACTGTTTCGTCATGGGGTTGCCCCCTGGCCACAAGTTTCACGATAAATTCATCGCCGGAAATGTCAATGTCGATGGAAGGCCAGCCAGCTTCACTGTTTTGATAATCGTAAGTATCGTCAAGAGGTTCCTTTAACAGATAAATATTGTCTCCACTCTTATAATAATCAAGGGATGCATCACTGAACAATTTATTCAGATGCTCTAAAACAAGGTTTTTGCCTTTGTTTGTATCCGTACCAATCAGCCAGTTGAAGAAATCATCGACGGCGTTCCCCGCCTCCTCTATCGCCTTCTGAACATACTGGACGCCGACGAATATACCGTCGGCGATGTCCATGAAGCCGAAGAAGTCCATGAACTTCAGGATGAACTGGTCCGCGATCGCGTTCAGTCCCTGGGCGATGATTCCTTCCAGGTTCAGCTCGTTGGCCGGGTCGTCCGCTCCGTAGAAAATCGCGAAGAGGTCGGCGGCGTCGATGGTGTCGTTGTTGACGTAGGTGTCGATAAGGTCGGACATCTGGCTGTAGTCTGCGTAGGCCTCGAAATGCGGTGTGGTTTCGCTGTCATAGGTCCGGTACAACCTCGCGATCTCCAATTGCACGGCCAGGTTGGTCGCGATTTCCACATCCTGGGCAGTGATTATCTCGTCGAGGGGGGCTCCGGCGGTCCCCACGCCCTCGACAGTCGAGTGCTGGCCGGAGTTGTCGATTTGACACATTCCGTAACCTTGCAGGACCCGATACTGGGCGATGGTCGTGAGTATGTATTTGGTCATCCGCCCGATTTCGGTCATGTCCCCGTCCGCGTTCGACTGAAGGGCCTTGAACTTGTTGTCCAGGAACGGATACGGGCACTTTATCTCCTTGTCTAAAGCCACCGTTTTATTCAGCGCATAGCCAGTTCCCGATTTCGTGATAGTGATGTTGAGGTAGCCCTGGATGTTGTAATAGGCGATTGCTGAGGTGTTCATGACGCTCTTTCCCTTCGTCATGTTGAGCATTTCCACGGACTCTCCACCGCTCCTCGGCACCTCATCTTCCACGAGCGTTTCGGAGGCCAGGTCCCTAACTTGCCTTTCCCGGAGCGATATCGTCGCCGAATAGTCCCAGATGGTGATTTCGTACTCGCCCTCAATGCGCGGGTACGTCTCGCTTATGAAGAGGTCGAACGGTCCGTTTTTACTTTCATTGGCAAACAAATTGTTGATATCATCCTCGCTCCGCACATCGAACTGGGTAGCCTGCCTGATGACGTCGAGAGAGAGGGCGTAGGCGTGGGTCGTGACCTCTGCCTGGACTGTATCGGAAATGGCGTCCATCCGCTGTATCTCTTTGTTCTCGATTTTCGATAATATCTCATCTTTGTTAACCGCTGACAGGTAGGCCCAGCTGAATCCGGCCATCAGTAAAATTATGACCGCCACAAATGCAAAGGGTACTCTGGCATGTTCGTCGATTCTCAACCTCCGCCAGCCGGATTTTCTCACTTTCCCCTCTTTCATGCGCCCTCTTCCGCGGTAGTAAATAGGTACAGAGAATATTAATTTTGGGGAATTGTAAAATGGCCCCCCTACTTTTCTTCGATTTCTTCCTCTTCCTTCTTTTTCCTCCGTTTCATTGCAACCAATGCTAATACTGTCACAATGATGAAGATTAATAATATCCACCACCACTCTCCGATTCCACCATCATCAGGACCGTTCGTTATTATTTCTTCTAATTCTGTTGTAAACTCCCATGAGTAAACAGATGCCAGATTATTTCCGGCGATGTCTTTCGCACCAATTCCAACGGTAACATTGTAAGACGTATTATAAGACAAATTCCCAGATGGAGTTACCGTTAAAGTTGTATTATCAGCATTCCAGCTATAACTTGAAATTGTAACAGCTGGAGAAACCGTTATCGCATTTTGAACAGATGATGTATTCATCGGTTCATCGAAAGTGATTGTTATTGTCGTTGATATTGAAACATTTATGCCAGTTGGCAATGTTGAAATTATTGTCGGCGGTGTCGTGTCTGGTATTATAATTTCGTTGATCTGGATTGTGTTTTCAATCGTTCTATTTTCATTGCCAGATGTATCATTGGCCCAGATGAAATACTCAATCACACCTGCGGAAGATTGTCCAGGAATTTCATAAGACCAATTTCCGTTCCATTTCGTCATTGAAACATTCTGATTTATCCCATCAATGTCAGTGTAATTCAGGTAAACAGAATCAACCTCGACATCATCAGTTATTGTTGCAGTAATGTTGATTGTCTCGCTGACATTCATCGATGCTACTGGCGTATGCTCAATTTCTGGTTTTACTACATCAAGAATTTGTATTTGATAAATTGCTGTTCGATTATCATTTCCGCTTGTATCATTGCACCAAATAAAGTAAGAAACTATGCCAATATCATTCTGTCCAGCAATCTCGTAACTCCAATTATTTTCATATTTATTCATCGAAACATTATAATTATTGCCAACAACATCAGTATAATTCAAAAAGACTTTATCAACTTCTACATCATCAGTAACATTCGCAGTAATGTTAATTATTTCTCCAACATTCGCAGATACCACTGGCACATGATTGATTTCAGGCTTAACAATATCATTGACTTGAACAAAATACTCAATCGTCCTGTTATCGTTCCCGTCAGAATCGTTAGTCCAGATGAAGTATTGAACATTGCCAATCGTATCTTGACCTGGGATTTCATAACTATAATTGCCATCCCATTTTTGCATTGAAACATTATAGTTTGTCCCGTTGACCACAGTATAGTTCAGATAAACAGAGTTTACACTAACATCATCGGTTACATTCGTAGTAATATTGATTGATTCAGTCATGTTCGCAGAAATTACTGGTACATGATTAATCTCCGGGTCAGTTACATCGAAAATCTGAATTTGGAAAATCAATGTCATATTATCGTTATCGCTAGTGTCGTTTGCCCAAATGAAATAATCTACGAATCCAGTATTGGCTTGCCCGGGTATATCAAAACTCCAGTTGCCGTTCCACATATTCATTGAAACGTTATAATTGGTTGCATTTACCCCCATGTAATTCAGATAAACTGCATCTACACTTACATCGTCCGTGACATTCGCTGTTATGTTGATTATTTCTCCGATATTCGCTGACGCTACTGGCGCATGGTTGATCTCTGGCTTTTCATCTACTTGGAGTGTAATTGTGATGTACCTACTTTCGTTCATCTGGACATCCGCATAACCGGGGAAATAGCCTTGTTTGGATACAGTGATATTATGGAGTGTGTAAAGTATTTTCTCGCCGATATCGTCGCCATCGTTGTCTCCATTGATGTCTTTTTGGAAATATTCTCTGAGAACTGTCCAATTTAGGTATCCATTGCTATCTGTTGTAAAATTTTCATCAAACGTTCCGTTTGAATTGTCTCGGATTCTTATGTCGGCATTAGGAATTGGATTGCCAGAGGTATCGTTAACATAGCTATTCAGGAACCAATTAACAGTAAGGTTGGAAGTAGTATCCCAGAACTTAATTTTACTTTTGTTAAAAGTGGTATTAGTCAAAGTGAAGTAGGCTGTGGATAAAGACAGATCCCACAGTGCTGTGTTACTCACACTACAATTGGTTATGGTAACATTTCTTGGGGAGGAAGAAGCTATGCCATAATTCCCTCCGTCACTGTCAAATGTATTGTTGATAAGAATTGCTTGACACCATTCCCCGGTGTAGATACTATCTTCAGTGCTGTTTATAATGCGATTGTTAATTATTAGGGGGTTGCAGTAATATGTTATATGAATTCCAACAGCAGTAGTAGTTCCCCTTCCTGATTCCAGTATTAGGTTATTTCGAATAACAGGATTAGAACTCCACTTTTTTGTGTTATCCACACCATCAACCCAAATACCATAAACCTCATTCCGAGCAATTATATTGTTCTCTATCGTCCCATTCGACCAGGCACGACATAAAAT
>DAOVAY010000039.1 GCA_030670795.1 Methanobacteriota archaeon
AAGGGGTGAATGAGTGAAAATTATCATGATTTTCTTTATGCTACTTGTTCTGTTATCTACCTCATTTGTGTCTGCTGAAGAAGCCAACATTGTATCTGTTGACGCTCCTGAAGAGATAATATATAATGAAGATTATGACTCCAGAGCATTAAGCAATGCTGACTGGCTGAGCCATGATCAAAGACGCGTATACACATCTGCTTATGATGGCGACCTTTATTTCATAACCGTACGAATCGAAAACATTGATTATTATGTTTATGACCATCCAAACTATCGACTTAGTGATGTGTTCTTTGAGGTCTGGGTGTTTTGGATTGATGAAAACGGTAATAAATTATACTTCCCAGACATGAGAGAAGAATATGGATCACCTGCAGGTTATAGTCGGAGATTGTATCCTGAGCTTAATCAGACTAAAACAACCACCATTTTAATTCAAAAAATACCAGATGATTCCTACACAAATGTCTCTCTTAGAGTTGAACTAATCTGGTCTGATGAGGGTAATCTTGGATACTCTTACCACCCTTTACCTTATACTGTAGCAGATGTTTGGGAACAACCTGTTGAATTTATCGTTCCTGAAGAAGAACCACTATGGAATTACCCACTACTGGTAGTTGGTGGATTAATTGTTTTATTATTAATATTAGTAATTATTCGTTCTCGCAAACCCTGATAACCACCGCCCCCTCTGCCTCCCAACCTCTCGTCAGGTAACCTGGTGAGAAGTTGGTTCGCCAGAACGTTGATGTCAGCGTCCCGGGCATCGATAAAGTAGGGACGGAATCGTCGAACGAAGTACCTGATCTGGTTCGTGTGGAACAGACTCCTGTACGCTGTAAGAAGTGCGGGTGGCCTGGTGCCATCCTCCACCTCGAGGAATGGTCTGATGGGTTAGTCTACTCGGATTACGGCTGCTCTAACTGCGGCTATACAGAGGTGTACTAAATGCTTCCACACTGGCTCAGGGCGCTACACCATCTCAAGCAATACAATCCGGACAACATCGATTATGTAGCGCCCTTTGACCTTACCCAGGATGGGATTGCTGATGCATTGGGGATTACCCGTCCACACGCCTGCCAAGTACTCCAGGGGCTCGTTTACGAGGGTTACGTCGAGAAGAGGCTCCTCCACATCTCCGGAGGAAGAAGGCGCCGGAATGCCTATTTAATCAGCTCGTCTGGCCAGGGGATGGTGATGGCTGTGTGAATTAACAGTTATTTACTAAAACTTTAGACCGATTATGATTTACAGACCAAAATAAGTAATAAGACTTATATCGGTGTTTGTTCATATATGGTTACCACAATTGGTGGCGAAATTGCGGGAGCTGAAGGACTGGACAAAGGCGAAACTATAATATATACCATCAATTTAGGGGGGCTCGGGCCACTATCTAGGCAAAAGTGGAGGATGTCATATTAGGGGTGTGACACGATGAATCATGCTGGAATAGAAAATGGTGAATTAAACATTATCAGCTTTGTGACTGATGTGGAATTGATGCGCATAATCGAAAAGATTGGATTAAAAGTGGGAAAGAATGGAATTATCCGTGATAAGGAAGAAAAGGAGATATCATGTTCCTCATGTGAAACGCCCATGGAACTTTCCAATGTAGGGCACATCATGCCCGGTAGTCATTATATGTATTGTAAAGAACCTGTCTGTATCATGGATTATCTTGAACGGTTTGGTTAGAGGGAATAGATGGCTAAATCGGATAACAACGAGGGGAAGGCTGAAAGAGTAAACCAGTTACGAGCTGAATTAGAGAAGTCTCTTGGTAAGAAAAAAGCTCAAGAAATAATCCGGTTATTACAGCAAACTACAATGACTAAGCTGGGAGCAGACGCTAGTCTGCGTGTTGCAAAGTTCGCAGATATAGAAGACATCCTTGTTAAGTTATGGGATCAAGGATTATTTGGATTGGGTCGTGAGGAGCTCCTGAAGGTTGATGACTACCTTAATGATGTGCGACTTAAACATCAAGCAATGCTTCGCTTTATGAGGCATTATCTTGAACCAAGTGAATATCATGCTCTTTTAGCAGCATTTGAATTGGTCAAGCTCTTACGAGACAAGCACCCTAAAGTTTTGGACAGACATTCAATGATTGATGGTTTGTATAGAAGAATAAATAAATTACGTTATGGGCGTAGGGTCCTCACAATGGTTTCCATTGGTAAGTTTGAAAATGTAGTTTATCCACAAATGAGAGACCTTGAAAGTCGAATAAGTACCGCTGGTCGTGTAAATGGTCCAGAGCTTGAAGCAATAAAACAGATATTCTATTCCTATTTAAAAACTGATAGAACTAAGTATTTTGTACGGAGAGAAAGTGATGTGGCTGAAGTTTTTGATCGAATAGCAGACAGATTTTTCAATGAAGAGGAAGAACCCATTCCATACTTAGACATTTATTCAGCTAAAACTGCACGAAAAAATGCTCATGAAGCCATAAAAACTTTTCTCAAGACCTACCCCCAATTCGAATCCATTGAGTATAAACAAAAGGGCAATCCAGAAGCGAGTTATATCCGTATTAGGTGAGGCGTATACCGAGGGCGAACCATAAAATGCTAGGTTCGTTGAACGTGAGAACGCTCAGCCAGGCTTTAGAGTTTCGCCCTTGTTGCACTCGCTCCTCGCCTCGCTCGTCGCTCGCTACAAAGATTATTAATATGAGTGTTTACAATGTATTCCATGCAGGGTAATCCTGCAAGGAGGAAGTTTAATGGGAAAGACGAAGATGAGTTCTAAAGCAGCTGCCAGAATTCAGTCAAAAGCTGATAAGTCTGGGAAAAACCAGGGCTTCAAGTCCAGGGCCCAGAAAGCAGCAGCCAAGAACAAAAAGTGATTACGCTTATGGGGTCGAACTGCTCGACCCCTTCTTTATTCCTTCCCATTCCTCCTTTATTCAATAATTATGAACCCTTCAACTGCTCCTTCAGCCACTGAATGTTCTCTTGTGCAAGCCCAATAGTTTTATTTCCAGCACATATGACCTTACCGGAAGAGAACAAGAGATAGGTGCAACCACTGCCATGGATCATCAACGCAGGGAACTGCTCCGGTTCATAAGATGCTGTGAGCTCCCCATGCTCGATGAATATCTTCTCCAGCGAGCCCCTGATATCCACTCGGTCTGACACGACAACATTATGAATCTGAACCTTCTCTACCACAATGTCTAGACCAGCGCTCTTGAGTAAGACCTTAACCCTCCCGACTATGTCACTAATAGCTTCAATCGACTTCACACCTGTAATTAAGAACTTACCGGATTGATAGAATGCTACATACTCATTACCTTCAGGCAATCTCATCTTCAACCACTTGGCTCCTGTAGCTGCTTGTTCCGAGCCCTTTAGAGCTAACTTTAATTTCTCGAGATCGAAAGGTGTACTTGTTGTAGCTGTCGCCACCATGTTTACGATCTTCATTGCTGATGTTGAAGGCATCTTACTTCTTAATCTTGCACCCTTTCATCTTCACTACTTCCTCCTCGATTCACTCGTCACTCGAAATGTCATATCATGTTCTAATATGCTATAAATGACATTTCGTAGTGTATTTATATATACGGCTCAATTAGCGTGCAATGGTTGAGGAAGAGCCAGGGGATATGAGGAACGCCAGCGAGTCGAAAACTAGGAATGAACTTATCGATCCGGAGCTTGAAAAGGTTGACTGGCTCGAAAAATATGTCAAGGAAGAAGTCAACACTGTGAGGTCAGACTTCCAGAAAAATGAGCTCTTGTACAAAAAGGACGGGCACCAGCCAGGTGACCGATTCGCAGATTATTTACTTCTGGACCATGATTACACACCTTTGGCAGTGATAGAAGCAAAGAAATACCCCAGGGACCTAAATGATGAGAACCAGGTCAAGATTGCCCGGGGGCAGGCACGTAGCTACGTGAAGGACGTCGAGGAGCAGACTGGAAAGAAGATACCTTTCTTCATGTCGAATGGAGCTGTATGGGTCTATGTCGACCAGGACGGAATCGAACGTAAGGTCAGTGGGCCTTTCTCACAGGATGATCTCGCACGGCGACAGCACCTTTATGACACATACAACGACCCAAAGAACATACACGTGAATACCAGGATTGTCGACCGACCCAGGAGTGTTCAGATAGTCAGGAAGCTCAGCGAACATTTTTCAGACGGACACAGAAGGGCTCTTATCCATATGGCTACTGGAACAGGAAAGACAAGAGTTGCCATGGCATTAACGAAGATTTTGATTGACGCCAATCTTGTTCGGCACGTACTGTTCCTTGCGGACAGAACCGCTCTGGTGAACCAGGCAATGTCCAAGGGCTTCAAGCAGTTCTTCACAGACCCCGTGACCGACCTCCGGGAAGATGCCAATAAAACAGGAACGCTCTACGTTTCCACTATACAGAGCATGATGAATCCGAAGGGCGATAAGCTGTACAGGAAATACAGTTCTGGGTTCTTCGACCTGATTATTTTCGATGAGGCTCACCGTTCATATTATGACAGACAGAATGAGGTATTCCAGTACTTCGATGCCATCAAAATAGGGTTGACTGCCACTCCTGCCAAATCACCTGAAGGCAAACAAATCGATTCACGAGATACCTATGAGATGTTTGGCTGTGTATATCCAGATCCAACGGTGCAATATCCCTATGACGAGGCTGTGCGAGATGGGGTCCTCGTCCCATACAAATCTCATATCGTTGAAACGCAGGTCCTGAAACTCGGGATCAAGGGAAAGGAACTGACGGACCCTTTGAAAGACCAGTTGCGAAGGCAGGAGCTGGACCCGGAAACAACCGAGTTCGCAGGACCAGAGTTCGCGAGAGTTTTCATGGACGATAAGACCAACGAGCTGATAATACACGAGTTCATGAACATCTGCACCAAGTCAGACGAGAGTAAACCATGCAAGACAATATTCTTCTGTGCCAGCCAGGACCACGCACAGCACATGAAGAACATCTTTGGGAAGCTGTTCCCCAAGTTGTCTAACGACGTACAGGTCATAACCTCCAATATGGCTCGCGCCCAAGACGAGGTCAAGCGATTCATGAACGACTCGGAGCCAAGGATAGCGCTCTCGGTAGGTATGCTAGACACAGGCATTGATGTGCCCGAGGTCTGTAACCTCGTGTTCGTGAAGCCGGTGTTCTCATCGATAAGATTCTGGCAGATGCTAGGGCGCGGGACACGTAACTTCGAGTCATGCAATCATCCTGACTGGTTGCCCGGTGGCAGAAAGGATGACTTTCTCATTCTGGACTTCAAGATGGGTGGAGTCTCCAACATCCAACTCCACGAGATTGACAAGAAATCGAAACAATACACTCCAGGAAAGGACACGAACACCAAAATATTCGAGAAGCGAGTCGGGTTACTGAAGAAGAAACTTGACCCAGGACAGAAAGAACTCATCAACAAAAAGGTAGCACAGACGATTGAAGAGCTGGACGAGACTTCTTTCATAATCCGGGAGAGGATAACTGCAGTCGAGATGATGAAAGCGCATAAGTTCAACCTCGAGGATTATATCAGTGAACTTTATGACGACATATCACCCCTGATAGTCACGACCCACGGCATCGATCCACGAATTTCGTCATTCATTCTGAGGGTTGAAGGACTTTTCTATCACGTTCTCGACAGGAACCTCGAGCAAATCGGTCAGGTCAGGGAGTATGTTGAAGCCATGGTCCTCAACGTCATCGTGAAGGACAACCTCGACATCATCAGGAACAACCGGGACAAGCTTATGAGAGTACTGCAGCCCGACTTCTGGGAGGACCTGACCTTCAACGATATCGAGTTCCTGGTCAGAGATATTGCACCGCTCATGAGGTTCTATGAGAAACGAACCCATATCATCAAGGTGGACAAGCCCGATATCATACTCAGCAGAGAGACATACGTCAAGGAAATAAAGGAGGACGAAGAACTGAAGACGTTCCTGAAGAGCAACCCGCTGGCACAAAAAATCAAGGACGGGCAGGGTATAACATCGTTCGAGCTGATGGAGCTTGAGAAGGATCTACGAAAGCTCCGCCCGGAGATGACAATCGAAAACATCCAGAAGCGCCAGGGTATCGACTTTATCCTATTCCTATGGGAGATTATCGGTTTAACCAAGGAGGAGGATCCTAAGGTACTTATCGAGGAGAGGTTCGATGAGTTCATAATCCGTGCAAGAGAATACAACTCCAAGCAGCTGGACTTCCTCATCAGCTTGAAAAAGGTCTTCGCTGTGAAGAAGCACTTGGAGATGCCAGACTTTGGGCATTCACCCATATCAGACTGGAATCCACTCGATAAGTTCACTCTAACCGAGATAGAGGAAATAGTCGAGAGATGTGATAAGATTATTGTCGGATAATTATGTCTACCTAAGTAGACAAGAAAACTATTTAAATGAATACGTCTATATCGAAATTAATGCAGGATGACTTCACCACGATATCAACGAAGATGCCAAGAGTCGAGGCAGCCAGATTAAAAGACTATTGTAAAAAGAAAGGGATATCCACATCAAAATTATTGCGCGATCTCATAAACAGAGAGGTCGAGATTCCCTTGCCCCACAGTGTGGCAGGCAGGAACATAATCGAGTACTCCAGGGAGAAGGACATTTACAGCTGGTTTATCGAACTTGAGACAGGTGACAGAGTGGAAGTCCTCAGTGACATCAAACCTGCGTATTTGGAGGATTTAAAGGCAATCCTCGACCGGCAGATACAGGAGCGCGACGCCTTCATCGGCAAGGAGAAGAAGGACTCGGTCCCAGTACCTAGTGAATTGGTGAGGAGGGGAAAGGATTGAAGAAGCTACCTGAAGGGTGGGAGCGTATTGATTTTCTTGACACAATCGAACGAAAAAGTTCATTCAATCATTTGAAAATCAAGCAACAAGATTATCAAGAAGCTGGTGAATTTCCAATTATCGACCAAGGCGATAATGTTATTGCTGGATATACAGATAATCCAGATAAAGTATACAAAGGCGACCTACCCGTTGTCATTTTTGGAGACCACACCCGGGTCTTCAAGTATGTTGATTATCCATTCTCTCTGGGTGCAGACGGCGCAAAAGTTCTTGTTCCTGATAAAAAACAATTCGAATGCAAATATTTCTACTATGCTCTACGCAGTCTGATAATTACAAGCCAGGGATATAGCAGACACTACAAATTCCTCAAAGAAAAATCATTGGTTAAGCCGTCCCTCCCTACCCAACGCCGCACCGTCGTCATCCTGGAGAAAGCCGAGCAGGTGAAGAACTGGCACACGGAGCAGAGCCGGCTCCTGGACGATTATCTCCAGAGTGTGTTCCTGGAGATGTTCGGGGATCCTGGGATAAATCCAAATAGGTGGAAAGAAAAGAAAATTGGAGAAATATGTAAAACAAGCAGTGGTGGAACGCCCTCAAGGACGAATACGGATTATTATAATGGTACAATTCCCTGGGTTAAATCGGGGGAATTAAATCAAGGAGTAATCTGGGATACTGAAGAAAAGATTTCCGAAGCAGCTTTAAATGAGAGCAGTGCAAAGTATGTTGAGAAAGATACAATATTGATAGCCATGTACGGAGCAACAGTCGGAAAAACAGCATTGCTGAAGATAAGGGCTACTACAAATCAGGCAGTATGCGCCCTTTCTCCTATTGAAAATAATGTCATTAACAATATTTATTTCTTATATTGCCTTCGATTTCTTTCGCACTATTTAATCGACCAATCTGTCGGTGGGGGGCAGCCGAATATCTCACAACAAATTATTCGTAAAACAAACATTCCCCTACCACCAATCGACCTACAAAATAAGTTCGCTGCTATAGTCCTGCAAGTCGAGAAGGTTAAGGCACAGCACGAGGAATCTTCAAGACAGGCAGATGATTTGTTTAATGCCCTGATGCAGAAGACGTTCACAGGGGAGTTGGTAGCATGAGCGAATCAGAAAGGCACAGGGAAATCAGGGAGCGGATTCTCAATGATTTCGAGGGCGGGGCAGAGCTGTATTCTTCACATACTGGCAAGGGCGATATTGCCTTCTTTAAAGACGAAATCGGAAGCCACAGTGCATTGTCCTATCCAGATGTACTCATCTGCAAGGATGGTAGAACACTCATCATCGAGATTGAGACCGGTAACAAGCCGAAATTGCTGCTCGGTGTGGCAAGCGCGAATTATCACTCGAACATCGGGAAGCAGAACAACGAGCTGATTGACATCTCTCGGAAGTCTCTTTTGATAGTGTTGCCGTCATTGGAGATCGATAAGAAGGGCTCGGGGAAGCCCAGGCAGATAAGCAAGGTCAAGGAACTCATCCAAAAGCAGCTGGATTATGAGTTCATAGACATTGTGACCGAACTTAAGGTTCATGATATAATCAACGAGTGGTTGAAGGGAGTGATATAAATGTTAGACGCAGAGCTGAAATCGAAGATCAACCAGCTATGGGACAAGTTCTGGAGCGGGGGGATAGCGAATCCGCTGAACGCTATCGAGCAGATGTCATACCTGCTGTTCATGAAGCGACTCGAGGACGAAGACATCAAAGAGCAACAGAACTCTAAGCTCACCGGAGAACAATATAAGTCGGTGTTCGGGGGTCGTGACAATTGTAAATGGTCATACTGGACGAAGCTCCCGGCTGACAAGATACTCGATCATGTGAACAAGGTAGTATTCCCATTCCTGAAAGACCTGGGCGAGGAGGATTCAATGTATCAGGAGTATATGAAGGACGCCACGTTCATTATACCCACCCCAAGCCTACTCATAGAGGCAACCAGAATAATCAACAGCATGCACATAAAGGAGCAGAACCAAGACACCCAGGGGGATATCTACGAGCATCTCCTCAAGGAACTGACAACCTCCGGAAAGAACGGGCAGTTCAGAACCCCTAGGCACATAATCAGAATGATGGTGGAGCTGGCAGACCCTAAGTTTGGGAATCGCATATGCGACCCCGCCTGTGGAACAGCTGGCTTCCTCGTCCATGCCTACGAACACATATTGAAAGCGAACACGTCTCCAGACCTCATAAAGGAAGATACAGAGGGACATGTGTACAACTTCCGGGCGGATAAGCTAGGAACGATACAGCTCGAAGCACTTAGAGAGGACATGCTCCACGGTTACGATTTCGACCAGACGATGGTTAGGATTTCGCTCATGAACATGATGATGCACGGAATAACGAAGCCCAATATCAAGAGGTTGAACACACTCTCTCCCAGGTACTCTGAGAAGTCAAAATATAATGTCATACTTGCAAACCCCCCGTTCAAGGGTGCCATTGATGAATCAGATATGAGTGACAGGTTCACTATCAAGTCGAAAAAGACCGAGTTACTGTTCCTGGAGCTGATGTATGATATTCTGTCGAGTTCGGGGAAGTGCGCGGTCATTGTACCAGACGGTGTCCTATTCGGTAGTTCAAGGGCTCATAAAGCTATCAGAAAGAAGATTCTGGAGCATTGCAGACTCGATGCTGTTATCTCCATGCCCGCGGGTGTTTTCAAGCCCTATTCGGGCGTTTCTACGGGCGTTTTGCTGTTCACGAGGGGGGAACCGACAGAAAAGGTCTGGTTCTACAAGATGGAGGCGGACGGGTACAGCCTCGATGACAAGAGAACGAGAATCGATGGTAAGGGGGACATACCTGACATAATCTCTAAATTCAAAAACCGCAGAAAAGAGAAGTTCGAGGACCGGAAAGCCAAATGCTTCTACGTGCCAATTGATGAAATCAGGGATAACGACTATGACCTCTCGATCAACAAGTACCAGGAAATTGAGTACGAGGAAATAGAATATGCCCCTCCGAAAGAGATACTTGATTCAATAATTCAGCTGAATAAAAAAATTGAAACGAGCGTTGTAGAGTTACATAATATGATGAAATAAGTAAATACAGGCGGCTCGGTGACATCATCTCGCTGCCGCGGGCGGCGCGTACCCGCTGCGAGAAGAGAGGTTGTTAGGGGAGAAGATAGTAGTAGTAATAGTAGTAGTAACCAAGGAAGCAGCAGAACCTCCCGACCCCGACCACCACCCCACTGCGGTATACACGTTGGTATATACGGACAGCGACACGCCATGCGCCCGCTGTCTTGCGCCTCAGGCACTCGCTTGATGATATCATCTCACTCTGCGCCTTCGGCGCTGGTGCAATCGGGTAATCGAAACCCGAGAAAGAAAACCCTGACTTATCTTAATCAATATATGGAAATCAAGCTTAATAATCACAGCCCCGGGGGGTCCCCAGCGTAGCGCAATTAACACTACTATTGGTTAGCTGTGTGAGGGTCCCCACGCCCTCAATAATTAATATTCAGTACATTTAGAACCTTTAGCGCTACATGTAGAGATACTGGCTACGCTCGATAGATAGAAGAGGTATCTCTCCCCTATATATTGTATAGTGGACATTGAATAGCTACATTGAATAGGGGGCCCCACGGGCTCTTAAATTGATTGTAGTTACGACATTCACAAGGTACATCTGTGAAGCTCCGGGGTACTGGCACACTGCTTTAAGCGATATAATTTTTTATACTGGCTGACAGACATTCATGAGCTACAGTAAATGGGGGTCCCCAGCGTAGCGCTATTACTATTGTTGCTGTAAGGAGGGGAGGGGTCCCAGCCGCTCTCTAATCGACCGCGGGTTGAAACATATGAACAATCCCGACATGTTCAAAGAACAGTACTGGCTCTGATATTTTGCTACATAAAAATTAGGTACTGGCTCACCGATATGAACTGTTAGAACAGTTTTGGGGTTCCAGTAGTGTCCTTAATTGATAATAGTGAATGTGGAGATTCACTATCTTCACTAGTACATTCACAGTACTGGCTGCACCTGTGTGCATTAAGAAAAAATATACTGGCTGGGCTACATTCACTACTTACACTATTTTGGGTATGAATATTTTCGCTTATATGTCTTTACTTTAACTATACGTTTCCTTTCCTATTCTGTTATGTTATATATATTATTGTCGTTCATCTTCTTCTCTGTTATGGTAGGAGAAGAAGATTCACTCTGTTCTATATAGTGATCTTCAACATATTCTCTTTAATAAAAAAAGAGGTAAGCAGATGAGTAATATAGCGTATTGGTCTAGCGTATGCTCCATCAACCTGAATAAACCCTTGACAACGAAGACCCATAACCATAATAACAGCAGGATAAACCGTGTTATTAGCACCTGGCCACGTCGTGTTATTATATGGTCGCAAAAGAAAGAAACAATAAAGAACCAAACAAAAAAGAAAGAAAAAATCACGGGTAGTTATTACTACGTAATAACACCTGTAAATAACGGAATTTTATCGCATTGGGGGTATGTCCATGGGTGACTCCGATGAATCCGTATATAATAACAGGGATGAAAAGGACACGGAGCAGACCACTCTCCTTGAGACCGATTCAGAGTTCTGGCAGACCATGCGAGCACTCATCAGAGCCGAACTTTCGCACTTCATCACCACGGGAAAGAAGGGTCCACTGAGTAAAAAACCCAAGCCCAAAGGATTCTGGAATAAAACGGATGCAAAGATAAAGTCATTGATAACTCGATTTGGGTATGTTAACTATCAAATGTGCAAAGAACATGATTCATGGTTTAGTCAAAAGGAGTTCGATCATCCCATCCAAGTGGTTAGACGTTTCAATAGACTTGTCAGAACCGGAGAATACGTGCCGTTTAGAATCACCCCCGGTGCCAGAGCACCTTGGTATCTAACACGTAAAGAGGACGCGGAGAGCGCTAAAAAGAAAGCAATAAAAGACGCCCAGAATAAACTCCTTAAAAAAGTCAATAGAGGGGGTGTGCGGGAAGAATGAAGAATCCCGGCAGCCGCAGGAAAGCGAATATCCTTTATACACGCCACACCAATACCCGCTCGCCATCATATGATGGTAAGAGGTATAGTTATGCTGATGGTCAGGATATTGGCTCTGAATCGGCTCATTCGGGGCAACCAACTGGACATCAGGCCCGTAAACGCAAGAGACCAGGACCGAAGAGGAAGCACCCCAGAGACAAGGAGAACTGGATGCCCAACAGGCATGGTAGGATTCCGTACAAGGGTCAACTGGACGAGTATCTGAAGAAGACGGACAGATACTATGAACCACTGACCCGGAAGGAACGGAACCGCAAGTTCAACTTGATAGGCAAGACGATCGTCGAGCTGGGGGCACTCCCCAACATATACAAATGGACCAAGGACGACATACATCGCTGGATTACCCACATCGACGACCGCATACAGAACTCCACCCAAGTCAAATACTGGAGATATCTCGAGGAGGTTCTAGACTACTATCGCAACGACTGCCTGAAGGAGATGCTCCGGGACAGGGAGATCAGACGACCAAGGGTCCCGCCGAAGGAGGTCCGCTCCCTAACGGAAGAAGACGTGATTGCAGTCAATGAAGCGACCAATGGGATTGGTGGTTGGGATGGCACAGTCGCAAAGTTCGTGACAATTATGTATCCATACACCGGTCTTCGGCCAAGCGAGCTGCGGACCCAGAAGCTCAGTGAGGTCTACATCCAACAGTGGACATTAAGGGTATCCAACCCCAAGGGCTCTAAACAATATGGAAGGAAGCGAACAGTCCCAATACCTGCCCCAACGAGGGGTCCTCTGCAGGAATTCCTCCAGGCTAGAGAAACATATCTCCAAGACCTAGGAGAGGAAGTGAACGTTGACATCCTCATTCCCTACCGGAGCAGACAGGGAATCACCTTCTGGCCGGAGACCCGGTGGAGAGCTCTCAAAGGAATGATAAGCAGACGGACACACGTAGAGTTCACCTGGAAGGACTTCAGGTCCACATACTGCCAATGGCTGATAGACCGGGGTGCGACACTTCAATCTGTGAGCAAAATAATGGGTCACAGCACGACACGAACGACCGAATTACACTACGGGCGAATAAAGGACTCTCGAGCAATAGAAGAGATAAATCGGGTATTATCGGAGCCAGTAATACCCAGGCAAGAACTCACGTATGAGTTCAGCGGGTAGCCAGGCAAGGAAAAAGCGATTGCCTTCAGGCCCGCTATTTAATTTAAGGACGGAGAAAGATGGCCGATGCAGTGCGCATTTACTTTGTTGGAACGGCCGGCTCGGGCAAGAGCACACTAACCAAAGCGTTCAAGCTCTGGATGGACGAGCATGGTCTTAACGCAATAACGGTCAATCTGGACCCGGGAGTGGAAGAACTCGGTTATATTCCCAATGTGGACATAAGGGACTGGGTGTCTGTCAAGGAGGTCATGGCAGAGCAGGGGCTAGGCCCGAACGGCGCCCAGATTGTCTGTGCCGACCTTGCCGCGCTATCATTTTCCGAGATATCCGAGGTAATTGACAGTTTCAGGGCCGACTATATCCTCATCGATACACCCGGCCAGATAGAGCTCTTCGCATTTCGCCAGGCCAGTGAAATATTCTTGAATGCCTTTACCGCAGGCCACGGCATGATTGCCTTCGTTCTCGACCCGGCCATCGCCAAGACGCCCGCGGGTCTGGTATCGCTTCTCATGCTGTCGTCGTCTGTCCAGTTTCGCTTCAGCGTTCCCATCGAGCTCGTTCTCGGGAAAGCCGATCTCATGTCGGATGTCGAAGAGGAGACAATACTCAATTGGTGCAACAACCCAGATGCGTTGCTGGACGAACTCGGTCAGGGGGAAATGGAAATGCGCTCCATAGCTGCCACGGAATTATTGAAGACGTTGGAATCTCTTGGC
>DAOVAY010000048.1 GCA_030670795.1 Methanobacteriota archaeon
TTGGAGACCGAAACAGAGAGCTTCGTTTTGACTGTCCATATTGCGGTTCCGCCAGAATCGGCATCAAGTACAAGGGCCGGATGAATTTCTTCGATGGGATAGTGTGTCCCAGGTGCAAGAGCAGGGTGATTCTGGACAACCTCAGCCTGACGGTAGTTCAGGAAGTTACCTTGAAGGAGGATGCCGGACCAGAAATGACAGAATCCGGACCAGTTACCTTGGAATGATTAAGGACCCGATTCTGAATCAGTGCGGGTGTGCGATAGTCTAAAATCTTTGTAGGCGTTGCCCTATCTTGATGCGACTGCTTCTTGAACTTTCTGGAGAGACCCCGGAGGTTGCCAGGGCAGAGGCCAGGGCCGTTTGCTTGGCCGAAGGCAATGGTTTTTCGGAGCCGGAGAAAAACGGAAGAGCCCTGGTTTTTGATACCGATGTCGAACCAAACGTTATTGCCGGTAGGTTGGCGTTGGCCTGGTCTATCAGCGCCTATCATGTTTCTTGCGAGCTTATGGATGCGCCATCAATGGTTCAGGAAATGCAGTTACCTGGGAAGACCTTCAGAGTAACCGTCAGGCGCTTGGGGGGACATTATTCACCGAAGGAATCCGCGGATATCGCGGGCAAGATTGGGGATATATTATCTAGGAAATACAAGGTTGATCTCGAAAATCCGGACGCGGAGGTTCGGGTGCTTTTGTCGGAACGCTGCCATATTGGAATCCTTCTAAGGGAGATTGACCGGAGCCCGTTTGAATCTCGCAAATCGGAGAACCGTCCGTTCACACACCCCATTTCCCTCCATCCGAAGCTCGCCCGGGTGCTGGTGAACTTAACCGGCGTGTCAAAAGGTCACGGGGTCTTGGACCCTTTTTGCGGGACCGGCGGAATCCTTCTAGAGGCGGGATTGATGGGAATGAAGGTCATGGGCAGTGACATTGATGAGAGGATGATATCGGGCTCCCGGCAAAACCTGAAACACTTCGGTGTAGAGGGTGCAGAGCTGCGGTTATGCGATGTGTCCGAGATTACATCCCAATTCAAGACTGTGGATGCCATTGTTACCGATCCTCCATATGGAAGGTCGGCCAGCACAAATAAAGAATCAGTGGAATCACTCTATAAACGTTCGTTCGACTCTTTCTCCGAAATATTAAAACCGGGCGGAAAGTTGGCCATAGTTCTCCCGAGCGAGGAGCACGTCAAGTTCGGACTTGAGAATTTTACATTATGTGAAAAATATCCCGTACGCGTTCATAGGTCTTTAACCAGGTATTTTTGTATTTTTGAAAAGTCTATTCAAAAGTTGCCGTAAACCTGAGATTATGGGGCGTACTCCAGCCGTATCCTTCCTCCCTCACTGTGACGGTAATCGAACTTGCATTCTGGACTGGCGCGAAGTGCATGGTTAGGTTCAGATTTATTGCTTCTGCGAGGTCCAATGTGGTGTTTAAGTACGGCACGGACGAATTTCCCTGGTCGCCTGTAAACGATACCCACGCCGTGCAATTATCGCTATCGGTGGTGACTAAAAATGAGAGATTCAAAACCATGTTTCCTGTATTGTTTAACCTGAACGGGAAGGTGATGTTATTCCAGTCATTGGACACCTCAAGGTTGGTGGAGTGGCTGAAGTATGCGGCACCTAGGGAGCCGTCTGAGTGTTGATACTCGAAGTTATAGAACGGCATTTCCTGGCTTAGGGGGATTGGCACAAAGCACAGCACCAACATTATCGCGGCAAAAACACCGACGGCTTTTCTCCGATTGTTCAGCTTCGTAACATCGTTTAAAGGTGGAGGGTGTCTCATTCCCAGAAACATTATCAGGAGGGCAAAGAGAAGCCACCCTGTGTAAACCAGGCCAAGAACAATCATAAATATGAACGCGCCGTAACTGGCGAATCTGGCTTTTTTACCGAGTAAGGCTCTGGCTATGTGACCACCATCCAACTGCCCTGCGGGAAGAAGGTTCAGTGCGGTTACGAATAGGCCCACCCATCCGGCAAAAGCCAGGGGGTGCAACACCAGCGAATCAGGCACCGGCAGCATCTTGATGAAGGACTGGAACAGGATAGAGGAGCCGATGAGCACGGTCTCGCCCTCTATGACGGGGGCAACTTCCATCGGGGTGATGGGCGTCGACATCAGAAGTCCAACGATGGTAATGGGCAGTGCAATGACAAATCCGGCTATCGGACCGGCAACTCCGATGTCCAACAGCGCCTTCTTGTTCGGTATTGGTTCTCTTATGGAAATGAAGGCGCCCATCGTCCCCAGTATGAAGGGCGGCGGAATAGGTATGAAGAAGGGCAGCGAGGCGGCTATGCCGTGCCTTTTCGCAGCATAATAATGGGCCAGCTCATGGACTCCCAGAATGAGCATCAGTGGTAATGCAAAGTACAGGGCGCCGTTGAGCAAATTCACGGGCTCAAACATACCCCCGGTCTCAAAGATCCCGCCCCAAAGAACCGACCCGGCCAATATCGTCGTGAAGATGGTGGCGATAAGGAGAATCAGGTTAATCCAGACACCCTTGAACCTCATCTTCGGCTGCTTGACAACGTGTAGAACATGCTCTCCTCTCTCATAGGTGAGTATGGGTATGTAGGCCATGCCTTTCATTTCCAGTCGCAGTTCCTCAAACTGCGCCTCAAGAGTAACCGGGTCAATGTTACAGAACAACGAAATGGTATCAAAGTGAACCTGGACATTATAAATCGGGAAGTATTTGCCAACAATGCCTTTAATGTGCTCGATCTCGTCCGGCAGCGTCTCCGGTCTGGGCGGAGGGGAGGTTGTCCAGCTATTCATCTGCTGAGCTATTATAAGCCAAGCATATTAATGTTGTGTAGGAATTCACAGAAAAGATTATATCGTCTATCAGTGTTTCGAGGTAACGGGTGAAAACCATGGTCAAGAAGCTCATGAAGAAGATTGTGCTGATAGGCGATTCAGCGGTTGGGAAAACCAGTCTCATACGCCGATTTGTGCACGAAGAGTTTTCAGACAGTTACATATCCACCATTGGAACGAAGGTCAGCAAGAAGCAGATGGAGCTGAAATTCAAGGGAGAGGAGTATGATTTCAACCTCATGATTTGGGACATGTTGGGGCGTGAGGGATACGTGGCGTCCCAAGCCAGGCAGATGGTGGGCGCCCAGGGCGTAATCGTGGTCGGGGACATCACAAGGCCCGAGACACTTCAAAGCATTGAAAAATATTGGATACCTATGATGATGAGGACCATAGGCACTGTCAAGTTGCCCTTCATATTCATTGGGAACAAGTCGGATATAAGCGATGAAGACTCCTTGACCAATGCGCTGGAAGTGATGGAAGACCTGGAAACCAGGTACAATCACGGTATGAGAGAGAAGATACCAAAGGAACTGAACACGTGGTTCTTATCAAGTGCGAAGACGGGTGAAAAGGTCGAAGAGACATTCGAATCAATGGCTCACCTGATGTTTTACATGGACCGTGCAAAGGACCCGTTCTATGAACGAATTCAGGAAGTGGCAATAAAGGGACTGGCCGACACAAGAGAAAGGACCACGGTCATTGCCGTGCTGGACCAAATTATCTTTGAGTTCTCAGAGGTCCACGGCAACGTGGAGAAGGCCGGTAACCTTCTTAGACAGGAGGTCGCCCGTGCCGGACTTGACCATAATAATCCTGAAAAAGAAAAGGTCCTGGCGTTGATTGCATACCTGACGGACGCTTTGACCGAAGAGGAAATGGAAGAGGACAAAGTCAAGCAATTGAATGACAGATGGGTCGAAGCCATAGACAGGATTCCCGAGTAGAACCCGTAATCGAAGGGTTTTTTAAAGACCAAAAAATTTAATTATGTCTATTTAAATACGGGTATAGCTCAAATTGTATGAGAGACAGTATGAGTAAAAAAAGGTGATACAGATGGATGGGATAAACAAAATTGAAAAAAAAGGAAAAGGTCTTCTTGCGAAACTGGGGCCATGGTTCTTCCTGTTTGGCATCGTAATTGCCATGCTCGTGGGATTCTTGCTTGGCGCAGACTATATCAATACATACTCCGATAATTGGGGTTACATAGCAGGAACACTGGCCGGTCTTGGTTTCTTGGTAGGCCTAATAAGTGCGATGGGTTTAGGGACGATTACAAAGCATGAGATCTCGCAATTCTTGATTGCCGCGACAGCTCTGGTTGCCGTGGGTCTTGCCGGAACCCTCATTGCAGAAATTCCTGTGGTAGGAGTATACTTCTCAGGCATTACTCTCTGTATGTTGCTCTTCTTCGGGCCAGCGGCTGTAGTAATCGCTCTAAAGACCCTTTGGGATCTGGGAAAGAACTAATCGAGAAACCCAGTATCCTTCGAGGATAGTGTCCCCAAGTATGGGCATTCGACATGTGTTAGACCAGAGTCTATCAGGAAAATGAAAAATCAAACCACTCGCGGCTTTCCATCCATCTCGACCACACGTTTCAAAAATCCATGCTTCTCAATAGCGCCGTAATCGTGTCCAGCTGTGGCCGGATAAACCGCGAGGAATACGAAATCCTCCTCCCCGATGTTCACGCTCCTGTGCGCCCATCCCGGTGGAATAGACGCCGCTGCACCGGATGTCAACTCCATCTCATCAGTCTGGCCTTCTTTTGTTTGAAGGAGTAATAGACCTTTTCCTTTCAAGCCGAAATAGACCTCGCCAGCGCGTTCGTCCTCGTGATAATGGCCCTTTGTCATGAAATATTCATTACCCGCCTTTCCCTGTTTCATTATTGTGACGGCCAGTTTAATATGCCCGCTCGATTCTAATTCGTATACCTCGTATATTACGGAATCCTCATCCGGCTCTTCGATATAGAATCCGGCCATATCCTTCCCACGTCTTACGGTATGGGTTGAACACTGGCTTATGAATTCCGAAATGCTCTCGGGAGCCACATTTACTGGTCTCTCAATATTAGGACACATTCGCATCATGTAGAGAATTGTAACATAATAAGTTAGCGATTACAAAGAAGCAATTTAGTTTGGAAATAGAGCGCATATACAATCTTTTATATTCCTCTTTAATATGGGTCGCCCGGTGAAGTCGACGAAGGTTTTCAAACAAAGAAAACAAAGGTCAAAGAGCGTTCACAGGCAGGAAATCAAAGAATATATCGTCCTTGGCTGGCTTGCCGTGATTGTTGGGATGATAGCCGGTATCGGGGCCGTTATTTTCCGATACCTAATCAGGGGAGTTAACACCTTTTTCTTTTTCTCTACTGACTCATACACGTTTACCGAGAACAGTCTTGGCGGCTTGGTTTTCCTTGCACCGATGATTGGCGGTCTCATAGTCGGCATACTCGTATACAAATTCGCCCGCGAAGTGAAGGGCCACGGTGTCCCAGAGGTCATGGGCGCAATGCTTACGAACAAGGGGAAAATTAGGCCCAGAGTGGGCATTGTGAAGATACTGGCTTCCTCAATAACCATAGGCACAGGTGGTTCAGCTGGCAGAGAGGGGCCTATAGTCCAGATCGGGGCAACGGGCGGCTCTACCCTCGGTCAGGCGCTGGGGCTTTCGGTGAACGACACGCGCGCGCTCCTCGCCTGCGGTGCTGGCGCGGGCATAGCCGCAACCTTCAACGCCCCCCTTGGGGGTATCGTTTTTGCAATAGAGATCATTCTCCTCGAGTTCAGGACGCGGTCCTTTATTCCGCTGGTAATCTCGTCTGTATCGGCCACGATAATATCTCATGCGGTACTCGGCTCCGCAATCGCTTTCCCAGTAAAGAATCTGTACACACTCACAGACCCCCTTCTGGAGATGCCGCTCTACGTCTTGTTGGGCATAATTGCCGGCTTTACGGCCATGTTATTCATCACGGTCTTGTATAAATTCGAGGGTGCCTTTGATAAGTTAAAAATTCCAAATTATGTGAAACCCATGATCGGCGGTCTTCTGCTTGGCATCATCGGCCTGATATGCCTCCATTTCCTCGGCCACTATCACATCTTCGGGGTTGGTTATGGTACTGTGATGCCGATACTTGAACCGGGTATATCGGGCGCGCTCGGAACGGTAGGACTGGGGCTGCTCCTGTTGCTTATAGGCCTTGCCCTTATGAAGATTCTCGCCACGTCTCTGACCCTCGGCTCAGGCGGTTCAGGCGGTGTTTTCGCGCCGTCATTGTTCATCGGCGCTGCGGTGGGAGGCGCTTTCGGAGTTGCGGTGAACATGCTCTTCCCATCTATTCAAACGCCGTACAGCGCTTACGCCCTCGTCGGCATGGCCGCCGTGTTCGCGGGCGCCAGCAGGGCCACGCTGACGGCGATTCTGATACTGTTCGAGATGACCAGCCAGTATGAGATTATTTTGCCGCTGATGTTTGCCTGCGTCGTCAGCGACGCCGTCACAAAAATATTTTCAAAGGAGACGATATACACGGCAAAACTCACGCGCAAGGGAATCAGGTACTCCTACGAGCGGGAAATTAACATACTTGAAACCATTCTGGTAGAGGACGTTATGACAAAAAAAGTGAGTTGTGCAAGAGACGAAATGACCGTAGAGGAAATATCAGACATTATACTCAAAACCGGTTATCAGGGATTTCCCTGTGTTAACGCCGATAACAAGGTGCTCGGGATTGTCACCCACAACGATGTCAGAGATGCGATGTCCAAAGGTCTGGCCGGAGCCCGTGTAGGCGATATAGAGACGAAAAAAGACCTCGTTGTAGTGTATCCAGACAACACCCTGGAAGAAGCCATGGAATTGATTGCGGCCACTGGCTTTGGACATTTACCGGTGGTATCTCGTCGGGAATCGATGAAGTTAGTGGGATTTTTGACTAGAAAGGATATACTAAAAGTTTATAAACATAAGAAACAGGAGAGGGAGAACTCTTGGTTGTGAAGATATTCGGTGCCACCGGGAATATATCATCCGTGGAGGAAGCCATGAAGAAAGTGAAGAAATTCGAAGAACAGTGCTCCTCTACGACCCAGATATTTAGGGCAGACCGGATATTCGGTGAGTTACATTTGAGGTCGGCTGTTGAACACGCCCAGCGTGCTTTCGAGCAGGGCAGGAACAGGTCCAGGGACTTGGGGACCGAGACGCTCCTATATTGCGCGGCAGAGCGTCAGATAAAGAACGCGATAGAACTACTTGGGATAACAGAAGAGATAAATGAAATAGCCATCATAATAATTGGCGAGGGTTCGGAAGATGAACTACTGGCCACCCTCGGATTACGCAGGGACGATACCGTGCTGGAGGGAGAAAAGGATTTCAAGTTTTTTGGGATTTCGGACGCGGAAGTCAGGGCAGTGGGCAAGGAAAGAATAACCGACTTGATATTGGAAAGAATAGCTTTGAGTGAGCTGGATAGGTAGTGGTAATATGGGTGTATATGGAGATGTATTCGACATCAGAACGAAGGGTGAGGATGACATACTGGACATTAGCGGTGACGTGGCCAAGGTAATTGCCGACTCAGGCATTGCCGATGGCTTAGTCTGCGTGTTCGTATCGGGCTCTACCGGGGCCATAACAACTCTGGAATTCGAGCCTGGACTATTGGAGGACTTGCCAACCGCCATGGAGCGGTTGGTTCCGAAGGGAATTGTATATCAACATCATCTACGCTGGCACGACGGTAACGGCCACTCGCACGTACGCGCGTCTTTGATGGGGCCCAGTCTTACGGTACCCTTCAAAAACGGTAATCTGTTATTGGGCACCTGGCAACAGATAATCTTCGTAGAGATGGATGTGCGTTCAAGAAATAGACAGATACACGTCCAGGTGATGGGCGAATAGGTCTACAGGTCCAGGACTTTTTTCTTAACCCTTATACCGCGCTGAGCGAGCCCCATCAAGAAGTCGTCTCCGGGCACGCACATCTCCGGAGTCCTTACTCCGTGCTCCGGAATCTTAGAATCAACCATCAACTGTGCGATTATGCTGGTCGGGTACGAAGTACACCTCATCATGGCGGTTATGTCATTCTCTTTATCATAATAGTCCATTATTTCCAAAGTTATGCCTTTCTTTACACCCCTCATCTCCCCTTCCGCACTGACATTAACAAGGACAACGTCCTCTTCATCGCCAGCCAGCTTTGATGTGAGCTGCCTTTCCAATGCATCCCGCTGGCCAATTCCCGAATCCAAGATCTCCTTCATAAGGACACAATGACCAGGGTAACGTAAGGTCTTGTAATCCAGTGTGTTAATTTTACCTTGAAACATCTCGGGTAGCCAGGCAGCACCTCCAGAGGTGCAGAAAGCCTCCAATTCACCAAACCCCTCGAACTCAACGCTCTCAAGTCCAGTCATCGGTTCTGTGTAGGTTATTTTGCCTTTCCTCAGAGTCTTACACTTTTCAACATACTCGTTTATCAGTCCGCCGACCGAGAATACCAGTTGATAGTTCAAAGGGGGTTTGGGATGCTGTGGAAGACCGCCCACTCTGATAGTCAGCTTATCCACTTTATCATATTCCGAAGTAAGGTGTGCTGCAAGAACATTTGCCATTCCGGGGGCCAATCCACAATCGGGGACGCACAATACCCCTGCAGATTTTGCATCAGGGTCCAAAGCCAGCTGTTCGGATGCGATAGTGTCATTCCCCCCCAGGTCACAGAAATTGCACCCAGCCTTAATGGCCCTTTTCATCAATGAGAGATTGAACTGATAAGGTAGGGCAACGATTACTACATCGGCATCAGTCATTTGTTCATGGAGTTTTGTCTCGTCCTTAACATCAAGATTTATAACATTGATGCCCAGCCAGGCGTTCAGAGATTCACAAGATTCCTTATTGGAATCCAGAACAGTAAGGCAGTCTTTACCTCTTGACCGGACGAGATCGAAGGCCAGCGCCCGCCCCATCATCCCGGCGCCCAGTATCAGGAATCTCCTCTCCTTCATGAGACCTTGAAGACCCCGCCTTTGAAAAAATTTATGGCTGCGCATTAGGTTTTCAGATGTTCGGCAATATCATTGATATTGACTGTTTGCTGGTCGCCGCTATCCATGTCTCTGATGGTCACCGAGTCGTTCACCAGCTCCTTCTCTCCAACCAGTATGACTTTATCGGTTTTGATGGAATTGGCATATGCCAGTGCTTTGGAAATCTTACGACCCATAAGGTCAATGTCCGCAGAAATTCCGTTCTCTCTAAGTGTCCTAAGAATCTCAAAAGAAGTCGGTCTTGTGCTTTGCCCGATGGGTATGATGTAAGCTCTGATTCCTTTGGTCGGGATTTCTACACTATCTTTTTCCAAGGCCAGCATAACTCTGTCGAACCCGAAAGCAAAGCCGGTTGAATTCACTTCCTCGCCACCGAAGAGCTCAGCCAGATTGTAAGAACCTCCACCACAAATTTGTTTTTCCGCTCCAAGGGACGGTGAATCAATCTCGAACACCATTCCGGTATAATAATCGAGGCCTCTGGCGACCCCGAAATCGACCGTACAGCCTTCAAAACCATATTTGGTTAGTTTAGTGAGGAGATTTGCGAGATAGACAAATGCATCGTCGCCGCCTTCCACCATTGTCTGGACGGTGGAGATGACGTCCCGTCCGCCTTTCATGCTGATGATGGACAAGAGAGTGTCCTGTTTCTCCGGGTCGATACCGTTTTCGGAAAGTAAAAGTTTCAGAGTCTTAATGTCCTGCTTGTCAATGTATCTCAGGCAAATGCCGTAGAGATTCTTCGGTAGTTGGCTCTCTTCAAGAATACACTCCAGGATTCCCAGGTGACCGATTCTCACTTCAATGTTTTCCAGACTGACATCCTTCAAGCATGACAGTGCCAATGCAATAATCTCGACATCCGATTCGATCGACGGAGCGCCTATCAACTCGGCCCCGAATTGAAAGAATTCCCGATATCTGCCGCTCTGCGGTCGTTCGTATCTGAAGACATTGCCGAAGTAAAAGACTTTCAGGGGTTTGGGGCGTGATGCCAGCTCATTCACATAGAAACGCATTATCGGCGCCGTCAATTCCGGTCGAAGTGCTATGTCCCTCCCTCCTTTGTCCTGAAAGGCGTACATATCGTCCAAGATAGTCTCCCCCGAGCGTTCGACAAACAGCTCTGTGTTCTCAAAGGTCGGAGTCATCACCTCCCCGAAACCGAAACGCTCCGCGCATTTTCGTAATTTCGCCTCGATAAATCTACGTGTGCTCATTGCTTCGGGAGTGAAATCCCGGGTGCCTCTCGGTCTCTGAAATTCGGCCATCATGCGCCTGAAGGCTGAATAGATTAAAAAATTTTCTACCTGAGTTACTTCATATCAAAATTTATTAGAAAAAAAAGGGGGACAAGGAAAATTTTTCTATTAAACCTCGAAGCTGTTTTTCCGAGCAACCCCCGAGAACGAAGTAAATACAAGCTAATCTAATTTAGAAAAAAAAAAGGGGGGAGGTAATCGTGAAGTGAACTGGATGTCACCAGGATTACCTTTTTGGGTTCCATCCCTCTTAGGTGCCAGTGCATCCAAGACCCAGGTGATAAGCTGGGCCTCCCAACTGAGCTCCCTTACCTCTTTATCAGGTCTCTTTCGAGAGTCTCTGCGTTTGCAACGGCCTGCTCGGCTTCCTGCATTTTCTTCAGTTTTTCCGGAACCATATCGATTCTGGCATACACCATGTCTCGAATGGCTGCACGGATAGCCTCAGACCGCGATGGGAAATCATCCGCTCTCACAAGAAAGTCTATAGCCCGCAGGTACCTCTTTGGTATCCGAATGGTGACCTTCTCGTTGTCAGTGTTCATTTGCTTCCCTCTTGTATCTCTTTTGTACCTTTTCTGACATACGTGTGTCGGACACGGGTGTATATTACTACTATTATTTAAAGGTTGAGGTAATAATATAATATTTTCATAAATATCAATCGATAATAGGACTGGCTCTTTGATGTTTCTTTTATATTTCCTTATATATATAGTAACAACTTCCCAGCCAATCAGTATTCATCCAAATGATAGAAAAGGTATAATAGAGGATGTTATACTTCACCCCAATAAGAGGTGAAAGACTTGCGATATACATCTCTGGTCATGGTTCTAGCGTTGATATCGTCTAGCATCCTTGGCGTTTTCGTGGTTGAAATGCCGAATGCAGACGCAGCGAATATAAGCTCACCACCGGAACTGGTGAGTAATAACCTATACAGAAAGTCATCTCCTGACGTAGTTGCAACTGATGATGGGAGAATCTATGTTGTATGGAGCGAATTGTTTGGACTAGACTATGATATCTTTCTTTCGTTTTCGGTCAATAATGGCACTTCTTTTACCAACCCCAAGCGAGTGAATAATATTACTATAGGTAACCAACAGTATCCCAGATTGGCGGTAAACGATGCGGGCGTTCTATTCGTGGTTTGGTGGGACCAGAGTAACGACACTGGCGATATAATATTGACCAGGTCCTTAGATAATGGGGAAAGTTTCGAAGATGAAATCTGTGTTCACACGGACAAGACAGGCATGCAGTCCTACCCGGATATTACAGTCAACGGTAATGATGTGGCCGTGGCCTGGGAAGACCCGATTTCAAACAACACAATTAAGATATGGAGTGCCGGAGACGGGACCCTGCTCCGTGAATTAAACGGTCATACAAGTGCCGTCCGGAGCATTGAATATTCGCCCGACGGAACAGAGCTGGCTTCTGGCGCTGAGGACAACCGCGTCATTATTTGGAATGCAGCGACTGGGGAGCAGTTACAGAACTTGGACGCGCATAATGATACTGTGATGGATGCTGTCTGGTCGCCCGATGGCACCAAATTCGCCACTTGTTCTTGGGATACTGAACCAGTATTATGGGATCATGATAACAATCAGAGTACGGACCCTGTTCCAAAATTAAACAACAAAACGAACACCTACACGACAGATGTTTTCATCTGGGATGCCTCAACCTATCAGTGGCAGACCTTGTTGAACCACACCAATGGAGTGAACATATCGAACCCCGCGAACGCCCTCGACTGGTCCCCTGACGGGAGCCAGATAGCCGTAGCCTATAACGGTCAACTGGGTGGTGGAATGCCCACAGGAGCACCGACCCTACAGTTCAATCTAACGGTCTGGAACCTCACGGATTATTCCAATTGGACTAAAAATGAAACGATGGGCGGTCATACCAAATCCGTGATGGATATGGCGTTCTCCCATAACGGAACCTTTATCGCATCCGGTTCTAAAGACAACACAGTCAAGATATGGAATTCAACCTCT
>DAOVAY010000099.1 GCA_030670795.1 Methanobacteriota archaeon
CTTCTTGGTTTCAAAGGGAATGCCCGCATCGAGGCCGGCCCATACGTTAGGGACGACAATGAAGAAAGCGAGGAAGAGCACCCCAGCCGTGAAAGAGAACTTCGTCCTTCTTACTGTCAGGTAAAGGAGAAGATATACGAATATCATGATGAATAGGATGAACCCATGTGTTGCGGGCGTCATCTCCCATTCGGTTCCCAAGGCCGCATAAAGATAGAATATCGCACCACCAGTAGGAATGAGTATGGAAACGAGATGGTACATCCTCTTTGGATTTGTCTCGGCAATCAGGTTCATCAGGAAGGCGCCCGTAATGGCAGAGAGACCGATGACCAGTACACCCAAGGCAAGGTCGAATTCACTGGAGAGGCCTATCGCCACAATGACGAGGAGGGCGATGGCACCCAGAATTCCAAGTGAGAAGCCTCTGGAAAGTTTCGGATGCGAGTACCGTTTGAATTGCTCTGCATATTTACGTATATCCAATTTTTCCAATATGATAGCGACAACCCAGCCCGCCGTTAGAGCAAAGGCGGGTCCTGCATTGAACATGAACCTTGCTGCCGTGACTGCCATGTAGATAGACAAGGCCATCCAAATAAGGATGAATATAAAGTCGGCCTTCATTTTCTTTGGAAGTTGAGCGGCTGCCCAACCGACCCCCACAAATGACAGCCAGAAAGTTATCATTCCAAAGGACAAGGCCAGATTACTGAAGGGCGGTGCCTGGGCCTCTGCAATAGTCTGATATTGCTTGTTGGACACGAAATATCCCGCACCGCTCATGAGTGCGTTTTTGATTGTATCCAGAAGTGCAGGGGATACAAAATAGAGGACTAAAATTGCGGCCAGGCCAATCATAATCATGCTGGCGAACACCAGAAGCCACGGATAACGGTTGGTCACGATGATAATGAGTGCGAATACGCTGACTACAATGAACATAACTACAGGGGCATCGTACCAACTTTGGATTTGTATAGATTGATAATAGTAAGGGAATAAGAGCAAGAGAGCCACGCCCGCGGTTACGAGGAACACCATCAATATGGCCAGGGAATCCGAATTTCTGAACCGGTTGATTAATACCTGGACGCCGAAATACGCCGTCAAAATCACGATTGCATATGCATAACCTTTCCAGATGAGGCCGACACCAGTAATCGAGAGGGCGGCCATGACCGCATATAGAATAGATACCCTGTTGCTGCTGATCACGTCCTTAAGCCCTTTTCTGATTGATGTAAAGGACCACCAGTTATCCACCCATTTACGCTGCTCGAGCAACTTTAATGCCCTGAGGAAGAAGTAGAAGGCCGTGACAATGAAGAATAAGGCCATGGCGTCGTGGTCGGCATTGCTCAATACGCTTCTTTGTATATGTCCGGGCATAATGGCCAACAGGAAAGCGGCCACGATTCCCGTCTTTCTACCGAAAGCCTCCTTGGCCAGGAAGTAGACGGGGAAGATGGTCAACGAACCCCAGAAGGCGGTTGAGAAGAGGAACACGTAGAACATGGAGGCCTCAACATTTTCGAAGAAGGGAGAGAGTGCTATGCCTCCCAATCCCACCGACCAGTCATACAACGGTGGGCGGGGGTTCCTCGAACCTATCGGATACTGGAGCATATTGTCCCAGAAACGGTGCTTTCCCGTATTCAGTATGTCGGTTATGACTGCATTATGATAGTACGAGTCAGAACCACCGGAGAGTATGAAACCGTCCTCGGTGGCCGGCTCCAGACCGTAATATCCCCTGACGAACAGGGCCATGCTGAAAATGAACAAGAGTACGGCTATGGTCTTCCAATGTCCACGGAGCCAGGATAACTCCTTACTCCTGGTTAATCTTGATAACCTACCCACTTCTTTGGGAGATTCCTCTTCGTCTTGCATCGATCTACGCCGTCTCTTGGATACAGGGGCACGTTCTTCTTCTGTTTGGATAATATCATCCGGTTTGGGGGATTCTTCGTCTTGCCTCGACCAGCGCCGTCTCTTAGACACTGGAGCCCGCTCTTCTTCCATAGGGAGAGGGTCATCTACCTGAGGGGTATCGTACGTCTCTGTCGGTGAATCCTCGAAGGCGAATTGCTCCTCATCTTTTTCAGAACGTCCCTTGCGCCACTTCATCAATTTCACCAGTTACCATAATTAGGGGTGACTTCCCCGATAATAGTGGTTATATTTATTAGTTTGCTTTATGTATATATATAAGGATGGTCAACATTATTAAGCATCGTATTAATATCTATCCGAGTGGACGTGTGGCCTAGCCAGGATATGGCGACAGCCTCCTATCTGAAACGGTATCCGTTTCTGAGATGCGCATCTAAAAGGTGCGGGGAAAGCTGTAAGTCAGGGGTTCGAAAATCACATGGAGTGAATATCGCAAACTTGCATTGATTCGAATATCCCCTCACGTCCGCTTTTATTTATCACAAGTCACTTAGAATCTCCAACAGCCCCTTCTTCCAGTTTCTTCAGATTCCTCTCGTACAATTCCTTGGGCATCTTTCCTTCCTTGTAGGCTTTGTCAAGGTTTCTCTTGAAAATCGCTATTTTATCAACCTCAGGTTTTTTCTTGGGGGGCACTGTCTCCGGCTTAAATCTCGCTCCGCAACTGGTGCAAAAGTCATTGTCCGAACTCACCACCGCATTACAACTCCGGCAGGTCAGGTGCTCCTTTGAACCTTGAATGACAGACTCTGCTTTCCCTTCGACTGGTGCGGGTACGAGTTTGTTACCACAAGTATTGCAGAATTTCTGTGTCTCAGGGAACTGGCCGCCGCAGGCATTACATTGGATTGTCTTTCCCGATGGCGGTTGTGCACGTCTGGGCGGATGAAGGCGTTGACTGAGATGAGGTGCTGTCTTGGGGGCAGGGTCTACCTTTTCGTCAGGTGTTGTTATGTGAGTCATGTCTGTCCCGCAACTATGGCAGAATCTTGCCCGCTCCCTTAT
>DAOVAY010000085.1 GCA_030670795.1 Methanobacteriota archaeon
GGTCGGCGCCTTTACAGTATATTCCCAGCCTTTCCCGAATTTGACGTCATAATAATTGAGAAGCGATTTCTGCTTAGCGGTTGGCTTCGGAAAAGGTATGCCGACCAAAATGGCAATCTCCAACTCCCTATCCGGAAAATCTATGCCCTCTGACACCCTGCCGCCCATCACTGAAAACATCACTCCAGAATCCCCGAGTTTGAAGTTGTGCACAGTGGTCATGAGTTCCTCTTGGGTCATCCCCTGTTCCTCAAAATGACAATCTCTGCCCGTCAAAGGCGCGAGGTCCGAAAATTTGGATAGGAGTGAAAAGCTGGGGAAGAAGAGTATTGTGTTCTTTTTGAATTTACCAGTGATGTCAAGGATAAGTTCCTTCATTCTCGGAATCATATTCTCGTCGCGTGCCAGTGTATCGTATTTTGTTGTATAATCTTCGACGTAAAGAATGATGCGATTCTCCTTCGGGAACGGGCTGGGCAAGCTGATGCACCGGGTCTCGGAAGGAAGCCCGACGGAGTCCCTGTATTCCATCAAGGGTGATAAAGTGCCAGACATGTGAACTGAGGTATGGCACTCGTTTAGTATGCCCGTGGCCCTTGCCGGGTTGAGGCAATAGGCTTCCAATCTTGGATTCTCCCCTCCAATCACCAGCTTCGCATACTCATCCTCCTCCAAATGCATCCAATCCTGCAGGAAAGTGGCGGCTTTGTAGATGTGGGACCTCGGGAGCTTTCCGCGCTTGCGTTTTCTTTCTCTGACGATGTCTCCGTGGGTGACCATGTCGCCTATGATGATTTTGAGGTCACGACTGGTGACCCTGAGACGGCTCATTAGCTGAGTCTCCACCTCGCTGGGCGGAACCACACCGTCATCATCCATTACATATTCCGTAGCAGTTGTCTGGACGATTTTCTGGAGCATTGTGCAAATTGAGGTTAGGTGTAAATCTCCGAAAATCAGGGGATTGCCGATGTCCTTTGCCTCCTGGGATGCGAGCTCCAGGGCTCGAACGGAAAGTTCTCTCGTATACAATTCCCTTGCATAATCGGTTAGGTTGTGTGCTTCGTCCACGATCACCACGAGGTCAGAGATGTGCACGCCCATCCAGTCCAGAAGTGCGCGTCTGATTATCGGGCTGAAGAAATATACATAGGGCGCGGTCACCGCTGCCGCATCCCTGAGCAATATTTTATTCGCTTCATATGGGCAGATGTCCCTCTCTTTTTTACACAGTTCGATGAACTCCCCCACTGATGGCAATTCCTTCTTGGCTCGTTTCTTTACATTTCCTATCTCAGAGTTCAGCAGATTAGCGTAATATTTGCAGCCTTCACCGTCGTCGAGAGTGGCCTTTTTCAGGTCGCCACAGAGTTTTGAGAGCTCCTCTGCGGTGCCTTCCTTGAGGTGTGGTCTGTCCTCGAGCAACGGGCACATGTTCTGGCGGCCCTGCAATCCCAACCCAAATACTCCCCTTTTCTGGTTGATCTTTCTCAATTCCAGTATGACCTGTTTCTGTTGGGAGTTCGTCCTCGTCAGGTAAAGCACTTTCTTCTTTTTCTTGAGCGAAAACACCAGCGTCGGGGCTAAGGCGCATATGGTCTTGCCCGAGCCAGTGCCTGATTCGGCAACAAGGTGTGTTTGTCCGCCCAATGCTTTTTCAATATGCTCCATCACCACTTTCTGGTTCGGTCGGGGCTCATAAGGAAAAAGTCTTGGCCACGGCTTCTTCATCACGTAATAATCGTTGAAACCATATTTAAAGAAGACCAGGAGGTTAGTGAAAGTGCCTATGCTTACGAAATTATTTATAAACAATTGCCTTTTGGAGAAAGTGAGCGACATGAATTCAGACAAGGAAGAAAAGGAGAAGGTCAAGCTTGAAAAGAAGCGTGTGAAAGCGCTGCTCAAAGCAGAAAAGGCCAGAGCGAAGACAGTGGAAACGGCCAAGGGAGAAGGAAAACCCACATCTCAACCGACAGAAGTAAAAGTGGTCATGCCAGCACCCGAAAAAATACCTTGGTACAAGGACCCGGGTTGGCTGCGGGCAATTGCGGCCATCGCCACCTTGATAGTGTTGGCCCTGACACTCATAGTTACTGTTTTATGATTTTAGTAATAATCTTTTTATAAGTTATTATGATTTATCTGGCCAATAAAGTAGAGGTTGATGTAATGAAAAAGGCAGCCTGTTGTATGTTCATCGTGAGTTTTTTGGTGTTGAGTGTTGTAACGCCGTTGGCTGTATCTTCCCCGCATAATCCCGAGCCCGATTCGGTGGCGGTGTTCAATTCGATATACCAGACTCCGGAATATCCGTTTGGATTCGAATGGGACACAGGTGATGGAAACCAAACGTATAATGTCGGTTGGGGAGGCGACATTGTCACCGTTTATGTCAACGTTACTACTCAATGCACAGTCTACATAAAGTATGGTTACTGCAATAATATGTCATGTTATCTCGGTGAACCCGGACTACCCGACGACATGGACTTTCGCAACATGTCTGAATATGCGATGGGGTGGGAGATGAATCACCTTGGCGGAACACTTTACAGTTACCAGCTAATCGGGGACTGGATGCTTGGTTTTCCCACATATCCTGCATCGAATGACGCCGATATCAAATTGGAGTACTGGGTCTATGTGAGAAACGTTACGAGCGGAGAGGTCGTGCCAGGTGCTTATCATCTCTATTATCCCTACTGGCCCGCGAGCTCGATAAACATAACTGCAAACGTTTCTAAAACAACACTTTATCCCGGTGAAACCTTCTGGGTAAATGGCAGTGCTAACTACTGGCACCGGCTGAACTGGCACGACAATCCTCCGGCCATCGAAAGCGATGTGACCGTTTCAGTTAACCCAGAATATCATGGAAATACCAATGCAACTGGAAACTTCACTGTCGAAATCCAAGCCTCAATGACACCGGGCCTTTATACTGTAAATACGACCGTTACGAACGTCACACCGAACAGGAATGCCACCAGTGTCTTCGAGAATATTACGCTAGAGGTGGTCCAACCGATTGTTAATGTTTCCCTGAACCTCAACACATCGATATCATTGCCGGGAGTGCCGGTTATAGTCAACGGCACAGTAAACCTGGATGACGGTTCCATACCGGTGGGCTCGGAGGTGAACGTCTCTATCAAGGAAACGGGCGACTACTGGCTTGTTAATGTTACGATTAATGGGACATATGAAGTGGTAATTACATCGCCGGCCATTGTCGGAGATTACAACGTCAATGTCACGGTCTATAACTCAACCTACAACGCAACAGGTTGGAATGAAACACCGCTCACTGTTGTGGCAGTACCCCTGCCGGATTTGGCAGTTGCCAACTCTGACATTAGCATTCAAGGCTCGTTCATTGAAGGCTTCTTTACCCATGTCAATGTGACAGTTCACAATGATGGACTGGTCACGGCAAACAATGCACTTATTGAGATTTCCTTGGATGGGATTTTGAGTGTAACCAAAACAGAAACAATACCGATTGGCGGCAGTATTATAATTAATGATATATGGCTGGTGGAGCCCGGTGACCACAACCTCAGTGTTGCGGTTGACCGTCTTGATGAAATCGAGGAGGACTCGGAGGACAACAACGAAGCCTGGAAACTCTTCAGGGTTGAGGCTGATTATGACGGTGATGGCACTCCCGATATTGAGGATGAAGATGACGACAATGATAATTACTCCGACGAAATTGAAATCGAAGAGGGCACTGACCCGCTTGATGATTCATCCACCCCTCCCGATATTGACGGCGATTTCATTCCGGATTCTCAAGACAATGACATGGACGGAGACGATGTGGATAATGACGTTGACGTATTCCCGGAGGACCCGAACGAGAGCTCGGACTACGACGATGACGGAATAGGCGATAACGAGGACCCGGACGATGACAATGACGGATATCTGGATGGTGAAGAGGACCCACATCTCAGGGACACCGATAACGACGGTCTGCGGAACACCGTCGACCATGATGACGATAAGGACGGAATCAGGGATGCTGATGATGACCACCCGCTTGATACTGATAACGACGGAATGCAAAATGACGAGGATCTGGACGATGACGATGACGGAATTCTAGATGTAGATGAAGACGTCAACTGGAACGGTCTTTGGGATGAGGATGAGGGAGAGACAGATTACCTGAACCCGGACACCGATGGCGATGATGTGATAGATGGTCTGGATTTCTCTCCACTTGACTCGGAGGTGTTTGAAGAGCCCAGTTCCGGAATAGAACACATAATTTTGCCAATCGTTATATTCATGGCGGCGATGGCAATACTATCTCTCCTCGTTTTACTTTACGCACCGAAGAAATGAAGTCAGGGGAATCACATTGCGGCTGAGAACATACAGGGTAACATCGCAGGTCGTCTTCACGGTCCTAACTCTGGGTGGCTTGTTCGGTATCACCACAACGGGATTGATCTATCCGTATTTCTTCTGTTACTCCTGCCCCTGGGACGTGGGGGCCTGCCCCATCGGAATACTGGAACACGGCTTCGTGGACTTGCAGAATGCAGCACTCAGCATATCCGTGGGTATCACTCTTCTCCTATACCTGTTCGGTTTTCTCTTCCTGATAGGCATCATCTTCGGGAGGGCGTTCTGCGGCTGGGCATGCCCGGTAGGCGTGCTTCAGGACATCACCAAGAAGTTGGGCATCGGCAAACGCGTTCAAAAGAAGACGGGCCCACGTGAAATAAATCCCAAAACGAAATACATCAAATATTTGATACTGGCATCCATTCCTGTCACTTCATACGCCACCGCATCTCTATTTTACACGACTTTTTGCCCTGTGGGCGGAATCACCGGCACGGTTCCGACCTTGGCCTTTTATTATAATGACTGGCTTCTGGGCTCTACTTTCCTTTTAAAAATCACTTCGGTATTCCTTTTTATCTTGCTGATTCTGTTGGTAATAAGGGGTTGGTGCAAGTACCTCTGCCCGGTGGGCGCGTTGCTCGCCCCCTGGAACAAGATTTCCGCGATAGGAGTGACCAGAATTGAAGAAAAATGCATAGACTGCGGCCTATGCGACAAAAGCTGCCCCATGGATATCAAGGATATCGGAAAGAAATCGGATATGGAGTGCATCCTCTGCGGGAGATGCGTGGACTCCTGCAGGAAGGATTCCCTGAAGCTGGGCTTGCGAATCACCAAGGCAAAAATAATGGGTATTATACCAGTAATCATCGTGATTGCACTGGGCACCTCGATGCTCGTTGCCGGTGCATGGGGTGGCGGATATGAGCGAACCGATGCCATAAACGATATTCCTTGTTTGGGTTGTCTTGCACTCGACCCAGTAAGCCCGGAAGGATGGTTTTCGGTAGACGAAAGTTTGGTTGAATTGGGATTGGAAGAGCTGCCGGAATTCATCCTGGAGCCTTTGGCGACTGGACCAGTGCTGATCGATTACAGAACTACCGCATGCGCTGCCTGTGATGAGATGGACCCTCATGTTCACGCTCTCGAAGAGGATTATGACGGTCAGGCCCTTTTCTTTTATATAGTTCTGGATGGACAAGATGTGACCGAAGAAGAGTTTGACTCGTACGATATATTCGATGTCCTGGGAACACCTGACGAGAGAGCCGGTGTTCCGATGTTCCCTATTATCTCCTACTACCAGGATGAGAACGGAACGGTTGGCATCTACTTCAACGTCTTATACGGGTCTTCCAGCGACGGGGGATTGTCAAAGAAGGCGGACATTGCCGAGGTGTTGGACGAGGCGGTAATCACATATTCCCAGTTCGCGCCGCATGTTTCCGAGCAAATGCCTTTTGTCGAGCTTTTCGTAGCCATAGATTGTGTCAACTGCCCCAAGGCAGAGGAAGCGCTATTGATTTTAATGGAAGATGAAGAACTCTGTACATTTATCTCCTATGTCTGCGATGCTCCAGGAGCATCAGGACTGACTGCAATAGAAAGGGAGATATATCTCAGTACCACATACGGCGTGGGCATCGGACGCCCCTGGGCGATTTTCGGTGGGGGTCCGGTTTTGAGAGTGGGTGCCCCATCTTTGGC
>DAOVAY010000060.1 GCA_030670795.1 Methanobacteriota archaeon
CACTTGACCGTTTGTTCTTGAGTTTACGGGGGCCATATCGGTCTGATTGAAACCAATCCAGTTGATGTGCGGGAAGTTGGTGTTGAGGATTAGGTTCGAAGGCACGGATGCGGTCAGCGTGAACTTGAACGAGCTGCCGCCAGCGATGAGTGCGTACTCGTGACCTGTGGGTTTGAAGTCAACGCCGTATAACGGATGGTCGCCCAGAGTAGGTGCGACCTCGTCCGGAAATACATTCATATCGCCGTCATGGTATCTGTACACAGTACCATATGGCATCGTGGAGTAATAGCCGACTATCAATGCTTCTGAATAATCATTGTTCCAGTCCACGCCATAAAGGTATTCTAATTTGTTATTAGCACCGCTGAGCTCGTCCCATTGAGCTATGTTGCGGTCATACTTCCAGACCAGTGGATTGGGAATTCCTCCGTCATTCCCGCCCACGAAGATGTAATATCTGGGTCCCGGGTTAACCGCCACGTCAAAGAATTTGAAGTGATTAAGGACAATCATGTTCAGGTCCCATATGTTATTTGTTGATACATGATATTTATGGGCTTTGGGGTTAAGATTGCTCCCACCATCGTCAAAATAACCGCAGATGATGTATTCCTCGAATACGGGATCATAATCAATCCCAGTATAATTTATATTTTGTGTGAAAGCAGGTCCGAACATTCCGTAGCTAATCCTTTGTGCCCATGTGTTTCCACCTGGTGTTAGTAGCCATCCGGTTGCCGTATTTGGAGGGGAACTCAAATAATTAATACCTACTGCCATTGCCTCAAATCTGGATGGGTCCCAAGCTATATCGCTGAACCAAATATCTAAGGGAGGACCCCACGAAATACTACTTATATCGGCCCAGCCGGCCCCATTCGTCCAAAGAGCGTAATTGTCCCCAACTGCATAGAATATGCCGTCGTAAGGTCCGGTTCCCGCGCAAATGGCATTCAACGCCACACCGCCGATGGAAGCTATCATGTCCCATTGAGTACCTTGAGTATCGTATGGATCGTAGTTATAAAGTACACCCGTCCCACCAGCATTGACACCGACAAACAGAGCGAAACTCCCATCATTCGCCCACACAACGTCAAAGAACTCAGTGTTCATTGGTGCACTTGTATCTTCGATTATCGTCACCCTTTCAGTGTCTTGAGCATTAACTGTCCCGATCATTCCGAAACTCATGCCCACCATCAAAGCTACCAGAACACTAGCCAGTATCTTTTTATTCTTAACCATTTTATCCCCTCACCCTTAAAGGTTTATAATTTATGGGATATATGGAAACTACCCTATTTATACCTTTTGAAACTCTCTTTAATTTGGTCTTCCCAGTACGTAAACCAGGGTGCCTCTGTACGTGTCTTCGACCACCGCAGGTATGTCGACCCAGAAGTCGATTGCATTGGAGCCTGTGGAAGAAGTTCTTCTCCAGTCTCTTGGGCTTTGCCCATTGTCCTCTGCCCCGAGGTACCAGATTCGGTTGGTCCAATCGCCAGCTTGCCCGGATCCCGGGAAATAGGTTTCTCTTTAATCGGCGGATTATGTAATGATGAAGTTGAAAGAATAATCCCTAATTACATCCACTAATCCGTGTGTCAATACTATTATAAACCGCCATTGTTTCGTAAGAGGGATGTTCGAGGGACTGTATGACTGGTTCTTGACATACGGCATTATTTACGCGCTCATCGGCATGTTCATCATCTTCGTCATAGACGCGATGATATTTCCCGCGCTTCCCGAACTGTTTGCGGTCGGCGCATTCCTGTTGAACCCGGTTTTCTGGTGGGGCGTCACTGTTCTCATCACGGCCGCCGTTGCCGAGGTCGTTGGAAATAGCCTTCTCTATGCTTTAGTGAAAAGGAAGCGCCTTCCGAAATTCATTCGCAGGACCATGAAAAAGTGGATAGGCTTCCTGTTCCTCAAGGACGAGCGCATCATTCTGATGAACCGCATCGCCCCGGTCATCCCGTTCACGGGCGCGTTTATAGCGACGTGCAAGTGGAGCTATAAGAAGTCCATGATTTATCTCGTAACCGGCGGGGTAGCGAAGTACAGCCTTCTGCTCCTCCTGGTGGGCATGTTGAATGTTAAATTCGACCGGGATACCGCCCAATGGTTTACCATTGCCGCCCTCATCATCATCATCGGTGTGAGTTTTGCCTCTTCTTACATTTACAGAAAAAGAATAATAAGAAACAAAAAAGAAAGCATATAAGGAAGGTTATACATTCCAGAATAGGCGAATCCAATGAAATTGTGCATGGTCAACGGGTATTTTCATCCTTTTGTCGGCGGTTCTGAAAAACACATGTACGAGCTTGGCAGAAGGCTCGCGAGAACAGAGGGCGTTTCAGTTGTCACATCCCTGCTTGAGGGTACAAAGGAATACGAAGAGATTGAACAAATGAAGGTTCACAGGTTACCAACGAAGCATTACAAAATGCCGGTCATTTACCCGCCCCCCATGCCGGTGACCAGAGGGATCGAGGCCAAACTGGCGGAACTCGATGGAAAACACAACTTCGACGCCTTCAACCTCCATGGCAGATGGTTCTCGAGCTACAATCGCGTGGTCAATTATGCAAATAAAAACCGAAAATTGATGGTGTTGACGTTGCACAACCAGCGTCCCCTCGGCATCAGCGCACCCATCAGCATCGCCGGAACCTTTTGGGACAAAGTCAAAGGTAAAAAAGTGCTGAGGGACGTCGATAGAATCATCGCGGTGAGCGCAGCCTCGAAAAAAGACATCATGGAGTATGACCTCGATGAGAAAAAAATAGCGGTCATACACAACGGCGTTGACACGGAATTTTATAAACCTTCGAACGCCTCATTTCAGGACAAATACAAGGACGGTTTTGACCACCTCTTGATTTTCGTGGGCCGCATCATCCAGCAAAAGGGATTGACATACCTGATAGACGCCATGCCCGGCGTCTTAAAGGAGCATCCGAAGACCCGCCTGTTGATTGTCGGGAAGGGCAAGATAAAAAATAAGCTCAAAGAAAAAGTAAGGAAGATGGGGCTGTCGAAGTACGTGTTATTCCCCGGTTTCATACCGGAAAGCCAGATGCCCGAGCTTTATTCCTCCGCGGACGTTTTCGTGTTGCCGTCTCTCTGGGAGGTGTTGCCCATAGCCCTTTTGGAAGCGCTTGCTTCGGGCTCACCGCTCTTGGCCAGCGATGCCGGCGGTAACCCGGAGATAGTAGAAAACGACAAGAACGGCTACATCTTCGAAAAGGCGAATACCCCTCATCTCATAGAAAAATTGAACGTGATGCTGAGCGATGAGAAATCCAGAGCGGAGATGAAAAAAAAGAGCAGGGAAATCGCTCTGGAGAAATTCGATTGGGAGATTATTAAAAACCAGACCCTAGCCTTCTATAAGGACGCTATGGAGGACTTTTACCGAAGCGGGTAGTGATGTTCAGCCCTTTTCTCGCCCGGAAGCGTTCGATTCTGTGTATTACACTGTAAGCTCTCTTCCAGAAGCCGTAGGAGTATCTTTCGGTCAGCACAATGCCTGCCACGGCTATGGCCACACCGCCGAAGATGTCCAGTACCCAGTGTATGCCCAGGTAAAGGACAGATATGGTGATCAGGATGACCATTATGAATAGAAATATTTTGTATCTCAGAAAATCCTTTTTCGTATGCCGCAGGAAAAGGAGCAATATCGCAGCCGGGTACGCCACGTGCATCGAAGGGAAACAATTGTTGAAGGTGTCATAGCCGGTGAAGAAATCGTTGATGTGCGGTCCAAAATTGTAGGCGAGGGGTTCCAACCCCATGACAACCGACTGGGCGCCGGGATAGAACATCTTCGGATATGAGGGTACGTAAACGATTACGAAGAGGTAGAAGGGAATGGATAATATCAACATGATCAGGTACAGGAAAATCAGATTGCATGCCTGCTTGAATCTATCCAGATATGCGAGAAGTGCAAGGGTGAACGTATAAATAAACATGAAACTGCCCACATAAATCGCCACCATGCCGACGGTCATCACCGGATGATACAGCCCTCTCTGTATCCACAGAACCTTGTTCCCCTCCACGTCGTGAATCATCTGGGTGAAGTTCATGCTGAAGATGTTTTCCACAGGGGTCTCGAGAAACAATATAATTGATTTAAGTATGAAAATAAAAATCAGAAGATAAAAATGATATTCATACTTCACCAGCATTCCTATGACGCCTTTTATTGTCACGCGCTTTTTTCCGAAGATGAGCATGGCTACTGGAAAACTCAGCAACAGGAACAACACTATTATGATGTCTACCAGATATTTCATTCCTTCACCAAATTCGCTCTCTGCCCCTAAAGGCAGGATATGATATAAATTTCTCCTCGACTCGGTGGTGTAAACCTAGGTGGTCTGATGCAAAAGTATATAAGTGAGATTACGAATATGTTCGATATTCGAGTTACAAGGAGGATTGGATACTCATGAAAGCCGGAAGCGGACGAATTGGGCGTACTTCGAGCATGATCGGAGTGATAACAATCACCATTTTGTTAGGCGTATCGATCATCGCACCAAGTACCGGCATGATTGCCGATAGGAATCAGGCGACCGACTATCTAATTCATCAAAGAGTGCAGTATGAAGATGTTCCGGTTGTTGAGGCTCAGCCAATAATCGCACCGGAGGAAGGAGAACCCATAATTGCACAGGATGAGGGAGATTCCGACGAGCCCCTCGGTTGGGTAGAGGGAGATTTCATTATCAGTTACGATGAGAGCGACCCGAATTTCAATGACGCAAATCGTCCATCCATAGTCGTGACCCCGACAGGGAGAAATATACCTGAAGAGTGGCATGGTTCGATTCATGCCGTCTGGCAAGAAATAGATGAGGCAGGTGTAACCGAAATACATTACTCTACAACCAATACGACAATGGACGATTACCCACAGCAATGGACCGGTGAGAAAGAGGACAGGGCCATAAGTGAAATTCGACCTCAGGGGAGAGCGGCCTTTGACAACGCCATAAACGCCTCAATCTGTGTGGACCAGACCGGAACTATCCACATTGTCTGGGCTCAGCAATACAGTGATAACACATGGGAGGTACATTATTCACAATCAAAAAACAACGGTTACACATGGAGTTCGGAACCTGGCCAAACCCCTGGTCACGATATAGTAGTAAGCTACAGGGCGCCGAAGGCGGTGGAGGCGACGTCCGTCACCAGACCGACGATTGCCGTCGGTACTAACTGGGCCAGTGAAGGTACACGCGCGGACCCCCCATTATACGTTGCCTGGGCAGAAAACTATTACGGTGAGGCTCAGGAAGTCCATTTCAAACGCTCTATGAATGGAGGGTTGACGTGGATCGGAGATGCTGATAGGGACATTGTTCTCAGCAATACGCAGTTCGCCCATAGCCCATGCATAGTCGCGACCGGCGATAGCGGTGAAATTGTCAACGTTGCCTGGAAACAGTGGCTCGAAGGTAAACAAGAAAAAGGCGATGACATATATTTCAGGCGTAACACCAACTATGGCGCGGGAACCCCTGAAAAGGATTGGTCCCCTGAAGAGGTTATTAGTGTCCCGGGTACCCCATCAGATATCGGGCATGTAGAGATGGTGTCTGGCAGATACGATTTTAATCAGGGAAAGGATGGATTACATGTCGTTTGGGAGCAGGTTGAGCGTTCACAGAAAGCACTCCCTGCAGGCATATTTTATAGTTTTAATGATTCATTTGCTTGGAAGCAAAAAGAGTTACAAATTGATAAATTCGATGGACATGCCCCTGTATCTCCGTCGATATGTGTTAACCAACCTAAAAATATCGAAGATTTGGAAGTGCAGGTAGTGTGGACCGAATACAATAATGAAGTCGATCCTACTGGAACCTATGAGATCCATATTTCAAAGACCGATGATCCCTGGGAACAAGCGCGCTGGACCGGTCGTGAAAAAGACATTATTATCAGCTGGCCCGCTGGAGAGGACGGATGTGATGCGAAGAATCCGTCTATTTCGATGGGACTTGTGGACGGTTCATGGACACCGCTAATAGCCTGGCATGAATTGAATAACCCGAGTACTGGTAAGGGCCCGAACAGAGCAACCAGGAACGATGAGATTCACACGGACCCGCCACCGATAATGAGAACAATCGAGGCTTCGGACGGTTCAAATGGCGAGATTGATCCAGAAGATTCTGTCGCTGTTGTGGACGGCGATGACAAGACCTTCAATTTCTATCCGAACACGGGCTATCACGTTTCTCAAGTAAAGGTGGACGGTTCGCCGATAGGTTCACCAAGTTCATACACATTCATAAATGTAGACGCCGACCACACGATTCATGTCGATTTCGCAATCAACATTTACTCTCTCACTGTCTATATAACACCGGGCGGAAGCGGTTCGGTAACTTTGAACCCACCCGGGGGCTCTTATAACCATGGTACTACTGTCACAATGACAGCTAATGCAAACACAGGCTGGAACTTTAACCAATGGACCGGTTCAATAGTCAGCGGCACAAATCCCTATCCTCTATACATGAATGGTCACAAAACTGTTTGGGCCAATTTTCTGAATGATACCCACACGATTACGGTAACTGTGGACACAAACGGAACTATATCTCCTCCCGGACCTGCAGAGGTGGTCAACTACGGTGACGATAAGGTATTCATTATCACGCCGGATTCAGGATATGCCATCGAGGACGTGGTGGTTGATAGCGTGTCTGTAGGAGCCACATCCACATATACGTTCAATTCGGTCATTACTGACCACACGATACAAGCCGATTTCATACCCCAGTACACCCAATCCTTATCTACCGGCTGGAACCGCGTGTCCTTCCCGTTGGTGCAGGTGTCTACGACAATAACGACCGTATTGAATTCCATCAACAGCTACTGGACCGACGCCCGTTTCTATGACGCATCTGACGGGGCCGATCACTGGAAGTCATATCAAAACGGAGTTGGCGGAGACCTCACCAATGTAGACCACAAGATGGGCATCTGGGTGTATGTCACCAGCCCATGCACGCTGACCCTCACAGGAGAGAGACCGGGCACGACAGACATTAACCTTTACACCGGGTGGAACATGGTAGGATATCCCGCCAATAACGACGGTTTTAAAGACGTCGGCGACCTTAAAGCTCAAGTCCCGCAAGTCTCCCTGGTCTACAAGGAGGACTGGTGCTACCTAATGACCGAGCTCTCTGATACTCATGTACTGAAAAACGGCGAGTTCTATTGGGTGTTCGTCACATCGGACGTAACCTGGACGATAACCTGGTAAAATCCCCCACCGGAATCATTACGAAAATGTATATTATGCCCTAATTAATTTATAATAGAACTGGTTTCGTGAGCTTCACGAAACCAGTTAATATATTCTTACTAACATAAACAAGGGGGAAACGGGGACTGATGAGTACCGATGACCAAACAACAAATTTCGACCACCAGAAGAGCTTAAGGAACAGCCAACGTTTCGATGACTCGTTACCTGGTCTGACCAACGGTTTAACGAATGGCCTTACTAACGGCCAAACCAACGGTCTGACCAATGGCTTGACGAACGGACTCACGAACGGTTTAACCAACGGCCTTACAAACGGTCTTACCAATGGTCTGACTAATGGCCTCACCAACGGTTTGACCAACGGGCTGACGAACGGTCTTACCAATGGCCAGACGAATGGCCTGACGAACGGCCTTACAAATGGCTTGACAAACGGCCTCATCGCCCGAAGGAGAAGAATGGACGAGAAGGCCATATCTCCAAAGAGAACGTCCCTGGTGCTCGTCATCGTTTTCATCTTAATCATTCCTTCAGCACTGATTCTGCTTCAATACAAGGAGCCGGTCTTCGAGGGTCTTAGAGTGGACGGTGATTTCTCGGAGTGGGGAGATGCATTGATGATTAGGGACGTTGAATCGACTTCGGAAGGGTCACTTGACATCACCGAATACGCCGCCACAACCGATGATATGAACAACCTGTACATCTATGCGAGAGCCAGAGACGATTGGGCAGGTTCGACCGACGTGGGCGGCGTGTGCGTGTTCATCGACACCGACAACAGCGCCGGCACCGGCTACAAGGTGGAAGAAATGGGCGCCGAGTACATGTTTGAGATTTACGGATGGGACTATCAAATCCGCGGAAGGCAGTTCAGGCAATTCGAAGGCACAGACCAGTACAATTGGAGCGCCTGGAGCACGTCAAGCCTCAACGCAGCCCACGAGGCGGACCAGCTCGAGATGTCGATAAGGTCAACCTTTCTGCCACTCCAGCCTGACTATAAATTACTGTTCATGACCAAGGCCGGCGAGAACGTGGCCGAGGTATGCGACGCCCGGATAACTCCGGATAGACCGGCACTCGTGGTCACACAGCTGCCTCAGGCCCGTGCTGGCGTTGTCAATACCAGCAACGTCATGGACCTGGAGCTTCGCGCTTACGGTTCGTCCGTGACGGTGTCCGACATAGCCTTCTCCTTTACTGGTGTGAGTAGTGTTACCGTCGCCGGTCTTCCGGTAATAATTCCTGAGAACACGGCCACGACATTGAACGTCAACGCCCCGGCGACCTCTCTCAGCCCCGGAACCTTTGTAGAGGTTTCCGTGTCCTCTGTTATTTGCACCGGCACCGCCTCGATTGTGGGCGAGAGCCTAAAAGCGTACGCTAACGCCCCGCCGGCGCAGATTTTAGTTGACGGCGCATTCGCAGACTGGAACACCGAGACCAAATACGTCGACACCGGCAACGTTTCCAATCCCGACGTGGACATAACCGAATACGCGTCCGCAAACACATCTTCCCAAGCCTATTTCTACCTCAAGGTCGATGATAACGGTAAAATGCTGGGCGGCGGCTTCGTGCCCATTGCCAGGATGAGGCCCGGCGAGCCGGGCGAGCCCGGAGAACCCGGCGAGCCCCAACCGCTTCGGCCCCTGCCCAGGAAGACGGGCGAGGACATCACCAGGATTTACATAGACTCCCAGGGCGGTTCGGACGCCGATTACCTCCTCGAGGTGAAGGGCTATGACGGCGAGATTACGTCGAAGCAGTTGTTTACCCTGCCCGGTAAAGTATTTATCAGTGACATCTCGGCCGCCAACGGCCTGAGAGAGCTGGAGGCCGGCGTGCCATTCTCTGCCATCGGCTCCCCGACACAGCCCATTCAGATATACTTCGAGACCACCGACTGGAACAACACAAAGGATTCGACCGGTCCGATCACTCCTTCCTTTACTGCCCGCAGAACCAGAACCGCCCAGGTTGGTTTCTCCACCTCGGAAAAACCCGATGATGAAGGCGCTCTCGGAACCAACACCCTGTTGACCTGTTATTACAACTCGGGCACCATGCCCACCGTGGACGGCGATTATTCAGCTTCCGAGTGGGCGGGCGTCGATTCCTATGATACGGGCAGCCTGGAAATCTACGTGATACGCGATTCCACCTACGCATATTTCTGCGTGGTAAACACCCACGATACGGGCAGCAGTCCAACCCTTATGCAACAGTGCCGATTCTGCTGGGACACAGAGCATGACGCAGGGGGCACTCCCGACGCCGACGATAAGATGTACCGGGGATACTGGGACGACTTCGGCTCCACCTGGGCCTATGATTATTGGATAGGCACGGGAAGCGGTTGGAGTGTGCAAGGGGGCCCTCCGGCTGATTCCCAATACGTTGCCGACCACGACAGCGGT
>DAOVAY010000101.1 GCA_030670795.1 Methanobacteriota archaeon
GGGGACGAGGAGTTCATTCTGGAAAAAGGCGATATGCTCTTTCATCATTCGACCGACGAGCACTGGTCCAAGAACATCGGAAACAACGAGGCCGTGATACTCACAATATCCACTCCGCCGACTTTCACGCCTTTCCACAAGGAGTAGACCATGAACATCGGTCAGAAGATTTTCAGGTATGGCAGTGTAACTTCGACCAACGTAATTCTAAAGGAGCTTGCACTGGAAGGCTTCGAGCCCGGAACGGTTGTGGTCAGCGTGATCCAGACAAAGGGCTGTGGAAGGCTCGAAAGAGCCTGGGACTCCCCAAAAGGCGGATTATGGCTCTCGGTCCTTCTGGACACCGGAGGTGTCCAAAGTGGAGAAAAATTCGGACTCATTCCTCTCATGACTGCTTCTGCAGTGGCAGATGCAATGGCGAGCACCGCAGCGCTCGCAGCCCGGCTAAAATGGCCCAACGACGTTCTCATAAACGGAAAAAAGGCCTGTGGCATACTCGGTGAAATTCTCAAGGTCGAAGGGAAACAACTGGCAATTGTCGGAATCGGCCTGAACGTGAACAATCCGGTGCGGGAAGGTTACGAGTTCAGTGCTGTATCCACATCTGTGTCAGAGGAGCTTGGGAAAGATGCCGACCTCTTAGAACTGGAAACAGCAATCCTCAGCGAGTTGGCAAACAGAAACAGCCTTCTAAATGCCGGCAAATACGACCAAATTCTGAACGAATGGAGAGGGCTTTCCGACACCCTGGGAAAGAGGGTTAAGATTACTACCCCCACCGAGGAAATCGAGGGCATCGCCAAGGATGTCAACGAGTCCGGTTCGCTGGTTTTGGAGAGAGACGGCAAGGTCGAAACGATCGTTGCCGGAGACTGTGAACACTTCGATTGACGAATTATAAATATCCCTAAAACCATTCTCTATGCATGAGCTCCAAGGTCTATTTCGTCCCCATCAAAGGAAGAATCATTCTGAAGAAGATTACCGAATTGTATGAGGTGGCGGGTTTTTCTGATTGCATCTCCAAAGAGGATTACGTCGCCGTGAAACTACATTTCGGAGAGGATGGAAACACAGCTTTCGTTCGACCGGAATATGTTGGCCAGGTTGTGAAATGCATTAAGAAAAGCGGAGGGCGTTCTTTTCTGACCGACTCAAACACGCTTTATCACGGCAAGCGTTCTAATGCCATAGACCACATAAGGACCGCCCACAAGCACGGTTTCACGCCGGATAAAGTAAGGGCGCCAGTCATAATCGCGGACGGTCTTCTGGGGAAGGACGTGGTAGAGGTGGAGGTCGGGTTGAAACATTTCAAAGAGGTGAAGCTGGGCGCGGCCGCGGTTCATTCGGATGCCCTGATTGCCGTAACCCATTTCAAGGGCCACATCGGCTCCGGCTTCGGGGGCACTTTGAAAAACATTGGAATGGGCTTCGGAACCAGAGCAGGAAAACAGCTCATGCACTCGGACATCAACCCCAAGGTCAACAAGAAAAAATGCATCGGTTGCGGCACCTGTGTGAAGTGGTGTCCGAGAGACGCGATAACAATCGAGGGAAACAAAGCCAGCATCGACCAAGAGCGCTGTTACGGTTGCGCCGAATGCTTCATCACCTGCAAGCCCAAAGCCATCGAAATCCGCTGGGACACGTCCTCGGAGCTATTGCAGGAGAAGATGGTGGAATACACGTCCGGAGTCCTAAAGAACAAGAGAAAAAAAGTAGGATACTTCAACTTCGTGAACAATGTCACCCAGCATTGCGATTGCGTTTCCTGGACAGACCCGCCGTTCGTCAAGGACATAGGCATACTGGCTTCCAAGGACCCGGTGGCCGTAGACCAGGCGGCCGCTGACCTGGTGAATGACGCAACGCTCAATCCAGATATCAAATTTAAAAAGGAAAAAGGGAAGGACAATCTGAGGGCCGCAAACGACGTTGACTGGTCCCATCAATTGAGATATGCGGAGGAGATTGGCCTGGGGAGGAGGAAGTACGAACTCATCGAGATTTGACATTATTAAAGATGTTCTCGCCCATTAGGATATCACTGCTTAAGCGTCTGGGAGGCCTCATTTTAAATATCCGAGCTCCGTTCAGTAAAGGAAGGTGGAAGATGTCTTCATATCCCCAATGCCCCAGCTGCGGGCAATATTTGACCTATGTACGCCAATATCAGCGATGGTTTTGTAATACGTGTCAGGCATATATCATGCTGCAGGCCGGACCGCAGCCGATTTCATATCAGCAGCCGTACAGGTATTATCCGCCGGTTCCTGCACCGCCTTCCGAGGAAAATGCCAGGACGAAGATTTTCACCTCCTTCAGAATGAGAGGCAGCAGCGATAAATACATCTCCCATCACTGGCCGATCGCGTTGGTGATTCTTCAGGTCATGATGATCGTTATGCTGCTCATCGGCCTTATGTTGTTGTTGATAAACCTGGACCCATATCTTATCGACCCGTATCAGATACCCCAAATTTCAGCCCTGGCCATACTCT
>DAOVAY010000097.1 GCA_030670795.1 Methanobacteriota archaeon
CGAGCGAAATGCAGGCGAGCGATGCTAAATCCTCCTCTCCTTCCACCACTATCCTGATTTGGTGCGGATTTGCATATGCTTCTTCGATGGCCAACCACAGTTCCTCGGTGATCTCGGCGGCAGGGTTTACCACGTGTACTTCTTGTTGAAGATACTTGGCAAAATTATCTTTGACCTCTGACATGGGCATGCGTTTGGTTTTATAATCGACTACGGAGATATCCGGTGTACGACCGAGCTCGAGAAGCGTTAGCGTGACTATATCGCCCACCGTGACAACCAACCCGCAGCCCTCTATCTCTTGAAGCATCTCTTTTTCTGATACAATTTTACCGACAACTTCCTTCATTTCGAACCTTAGATGGTCGGGCAGAATCCAGCGGCGTTTTTTACCTGACCCTGAGCGCGTATTTTCCATTTGCCGTTATCCCCACTTTTCTGGCAATTTCGGACTTGGTATGGTCAATAACAACCACGTATCCCTGCCATTCCCTGGAGGTTTCCCCGTTGCATCTTGGGCATTTGGATTCCTCAGTAACGAAATTGCATACTTTGCAGGCTCTCAAAACTTGGCTCATTCAACTGCCACCTTTTCTCCCAGGTCTTCTTCCAGCCAATCGAATTTTCCGAGGCCGGACTGCCGCATCGTCAGCCCAATCTTGCTCTCCCTCGGATTCCTCTCATTCACGCTCACAGTGACTATCCTCGCCCTGACATCGTTTTTGACCCTGATATCCCTTCTCGTCTCCTTGCCGATGAGCCTCTGGTTTTCCACGTCCACGTCAATGTGATCGTCCATGACCTGGCTGATGTGCAATAGACCATCCAAGGGTCCGAACCGGATGAAAGCGCCGAACTTGAGCACCTCGCAGACCGTCCCTTCTATTATCTCCTGGTCGTCCAACCTGAAAATTACTGCATTGTAGCTGACGTCTTGATATACCGCTCCGTCGCCGTGCACTATCCTGCCCTCGCCCACAACCTTGATGTTGGCCGTGAGAACAATCAGGCTGCGGTCCCCCACAATCCTGCCCTCAAAAGTGTTCCTGGTCAACTCCTCTGCCAGCTCCTGCAGGTCCTCACCCAGACGTTCCGGTGGGATTCTGATTACATCTTTTCTATTTAATTTTAGATACATGAGCATCACTAGTTATCTGCGTTGCGATACCATATCCCTTATTTATTGATTTGTTTCGACCCGTGGCCAATCACTTCGCTTTGGACTTCTTGGCTTTTTTGGCCGGTTTCTTGCTCTTCACTACGGCCATAGCCAGACCGAATATCATCAGTCCGATGCCGCCCAATACTGCGAAGAACGTGAGCGGATCGTCGTTGAAATCAAGCTGTCCAAGGTTGAATTTGACCACTATAGGAACAATAAGCACCGCAACGAGGCTGATAACCTTAACCATCGGGTTCAATGCTGGGCCAGCAGTATCCTTCAGCGGGTCACCTACTGTGTCGCCGACAACAGCCGCTTTGTGCGCGGGAGAGCCCTTTCCGCCGTGATGACCGTCCTCGACGTATTTCTTTGCATTGTCCCATGCACCGCCGGCGTTCGCCATGAACACGGCCAGCAATTGCGCAGATAGGATTGCGCCGCCGAGGAATGCGCCCAGCGCGACCTCGCCGAATATCATGCCCATTATAATAGGAGACAATACTCCGAGCAAACCTAAACCGATCAACTCCTTCTGAGCTGCCCTGGTGCAGATCTCTATCGGTGTCTTGTAATCCGGCTTGGCCTTTCCTTCCCAGAGACCTTTGATCGTTGCGAACTGATGCCTGACTTCAATTACTATCAGGCTGGCTGCCCTTTCGACCGCCCGAATGCACATCGCGCTGAACAGGAAAGGTATGGCACCGCCGATTAGCAACGCTGCGAAGAACACCGGCGTGCTGATAATCACGTGTCCCTCGATTCCCGTGCCGACAACTGTTAGCGAAGTGCTTCCTGCGTCGCTCGCTCTTACTATGAAATCCATGAAAAGGCTAACCGCAGCGATGACAGCAGAACCGATCGCGATTCCCTTCGTGATTGCCTTGGTGGTGTTTCCGACGGCGTCCATGTCTGCCATTCTCTGCCTTGCCTCCGGCTCCATCTGGGTCATCTCACCGATTCCGTTGGCATTGTCGGCCACCGGACCGAACGTATCCATGGAGATCGTGTTACCGGTAAGGGTCAGCATGCCTATGCCGCAAAGTGAAACACCGTATGCCACGAGGAACGGCTGGTCCCACGGGAATATGATGGCAGACGCAATCATCGCGCCCACGATTACGAACAAAGCCCATACGCTGCTTTCCATTCCCCAGCCCAATCCGCTGAGAATCGTGGTCGCGGAGCCGGTCTTAGTGGCACCGGCAATTTCCTTGACCGGCCTGCGCTTGTCCGACGTGAAATAATCTGTAAGGTAATTTATGACCAAGGCCATGACTATACCGGCCATGGTGGCACCGGCAAATTTCAGGCCCAGGTTGGCGATAGGGTGGCTGCCCATAGCGCCTTCCACCCAGAACAATGCCAGCAAGATGAAACCGATAACCGAAATTGCCGCGGAAAGACCATAACCCCTGTGAATGGACTTCATCACGTTCTCCTTCTCGGTCTTGGACTTCACCGCGTATGTCCCGATTATCGAGCTTACAACACCTATCGCCCTCACGAGAAGCGGGAACACGACAGCGATGTACTGGAATTCGGGGTAGCCATTGAATGCGGCCAGACCCAGGATCATGGCAGAGACCATTGTGACCTCGTATGATTCGAATATGTCTGCTGCCATTCCCGCGCAATCGCCAACATTATCTCCAACATTGTCAGCAATTGTTGCGGCATTTCTCGGGTCGTCCTCGGGAATGCCCTTTTCGATTTTGCCAACAAGGTCCGCGCCCACATCTGCTGCCTTTGTGAAAATGCCTCCCCCAACCCTCATGAAGAGGGCGATGAGCGTTCCCCCGAAGCCGAAACCCAGAAGAACCTCAGGTGCATGGATGTCATATATCATGAATATTACCACACCGCCCAGAAGTCCGAGACCGTCGGTGAGCATTCCAACTATTGTTCCGGTCCTATAACCTATTGTGACGGCCTTCCTAAGACTTGTTCGAGCTGCCTG
>DAOVAY010000095.1 GCA_030670795.1 Methanobacteriota archaeon
GTTCATCGAGGAAATTACCGAGGTTTATGGCGTGGAGTGCCCCTTCTGCGGGGCCGTTGTCAACGCTGCAGAGGACATATGTCCAGAGTGTGGGATGCCCCTCATCGAGGAAGAGGCAAAAGATGAGGTGGAAGAGGTTGATTCAATAAAGCGACCCGAGAGGGACTGGTATAAAATAATCGCCGTCTGTCTCGTCATTCTCTTGTTGGTGTCTGCCATCATCCCATTCGCCGTTCCCCTGCCACAGGTGGACAGGGAAGCAATTAGGATTGACGGAAGCTTCGACGACTGGGAGTTCATAGCCAATCATACGGATAGCCCCGGACCAGCCAATCCGAACGTAGACATAATCGATTACAAACTGGTCACGGACGCTTTCAACGTTTACTTCTATACACAAGTTGCAGGGCAGGCGTTTGGCGATGCCCTTGGCGATACTGCCAGGATATTTGTTGATACGGATCAGGATGAGAACACCGGCTACAGCATCATGGGCACCGGTGCCGATTATCAGCTCAGGGTATTCGGGCATTCAGGACAGGTTGAAAGCTCTTCCTGTATGGAGTTCAACGACGCTCGCGCCCAGAACGATTTCAACGGTTTCGAGCCCCTTTGCCCATCCGTGCCCCACACTGCGGACACGACAGATGACAACGATAAGTTCGAGGTGAGAATCGACCTGGATGATATCAATCTTCAGAGGGACCAACCCATTACCGTTGTCTATTACATGGGCGATTCCAACGGCGTCTATGACTACTCTGACGCCCCCATTTCCAACGTCGGCACGGTTTTAGTGGTCCGCCAATCCAGTGCGGTTGCCGCTTCCGGAATCATTACCATCACGAATACCGATGTTCTCAATCTCAATCTGTCTGTTTCCGGCGGCCAGACCAATGTAACAGAAATCACTATTCCCGATTGTACGATAACCGGCTATACCAATGGTCCAATATTGCCAATAGTCGATGGATTACCTGTGGACCTGGTCGTGAGAAGAAACGTTTTAGACCTTACACTGTGGGAGTATGTCCCTGTTGAAGCGATTAGTTCTTACTTCACAGTAGATAATGCGGACGTGGTGATTCTGGGCCAGGGTGCTCATGCCTATGCCTTCGCTGCCCCGCCCACTATAGCGATAGCCGGTGCATTTGCTGACTGGGCGGTTAAAGGCGCGCCCATAAACGATACCGCAAACGACCAGATGTCAAAGAACCTGATAGACGCCGTAACCGACCCAGGTCTTGATATCCGAGAGCATAGAACAATAGTGGAAGGCAACAATCTCAACGTTTTTGTTGAGGTCGCTCCCGGAGGCGAGATTCTGACCGGTATGTGGGTGCCTGAGATGGAGGAGGAATATGTTGACACAATTACGAGGTCACAGACCACCCGCACCGAGACAAAGCAATCAGATTACGTCTATACGGAACCGGAAGTCACAAGTACCACCAGGAATCCGGATATCGCGAGACCTGCCTACGATACCAGACCTGCGAAAACCGGTGAAGGGTTCGTCAGGGTATTCCTTGACACGGATAATTCTACAAGCACTGGATACAGGATAGACGATATCGGTGCAGACAGCCTCGTGGAAATATTCGGAAAGGATGGTAAGGTTACGAGGACGGTATTGTCATCGTTCGATAACACTGAAGACCAGAACCTATGGATGTGGATTCAAGACACGGTGATACCGGAGGGAGCGGCATCCGGCTCTATGGTTGAGATTGCCGTGGACACAGCGGCTTTCAGCGGTCTCACCAGCCAAACCACAGCAGTAATCCAGGTTGTGGACTGGAATCTGAACGGTGACGTATCCGATATATCCACATGGGATGCATTCGAAATATCCAGGAGAAAGGGAACAAGACAGTTGCCGCCCATCCACGGTTTAAAGGGTCAAATAACCGTTAACGGCGAACTCTATGAGAATGCAACCGTGATAATGAAGGACCAATTCAATTCTCGTTTGTCCACTGACATCTCGGTTATCCCCGGAAGTCCGTTGGCAAACAATTACCGCATAAATCAGGAATTTTCGCCGGGTAATATGGTAGGTATGTACGCTATCAACTCAACCCACTGGGGATACAATGAAACAATATATCCCTTGGCTGTCGATGCAAATTGCGATATTGAATTGACATATCCTCTCCCTGAATTAGCCCCTAAGGGACTTACAGCCACAAACCTCGACTCACCGACGAATGCCATTGAGCTATCTTGGACCCACATTGATGACCCAAGCTCCTTCCGTATATACAGAACCAACCACTCCGGCTCCTATTTCGGAAACTGGAATGTTGGCAGGTATTATGGTCTTTGGGTTGACACAGTTCCAGGCGCCAACTCCAGTTATATAGATTATGGAGCAATCTATAACCAGACAAATTACTATATCATCGAAGCCAACGACACCCTATGGAGATACAACTATTCCTTTGAGGTCAGTGCCGTGGCCGACTATTGGGCTCCCGAGATAATACACACTAATCTCACGAATGCTCACACCCAGATTGTGAAGATCGAGGCCACGATAACGGACGGATATCAGGTCGATTGGGCAAGGATCCACCACCATAAGGTTGGCGAGCCCTGGAGCATGACAGATATGGCACCGGTGGATGGCATGGTGGACGAGAACACATCATCCGGTCTCTGGCGCGGTTTCTTTGACGCACCCACGGTCGGCGATTACGAATACTATCTCGAATACTGTGATGGAGTCAATCCGCCTCAATTCCTTTATGGCCCCGGAAACCCAGTTCCGCTGCAGGTCGTTGCGCCAGAGGATCCGTATCCGATTTACGGTTATGTTTACCTGTATGACGGGACCTTTGCCGGGGGATATGCCCCCATCATCCTGCCGAACGCAAATGTCTGGGTCAGCTGGTTAAATACCACAACCGGCTTCTATAGCACGATAGCCACCACTTCAAATGCGCTTGGCCAATACTCGGTCGATCTTGGCAATTACAGTAACTTTGGTATCGTTTACTGTAACGCCACTGACACTGGCATTTACGGCAATAGTGGATACAACGTCACCCAAATAGACATTGTAGGCGTTCCCGGTGGCAGACAGGAGGACATCCATTGCGGTGTTCCGTACGATGTGAACATCACAACACCGCCCGATCTTTCCTCGGTTTCCTCAGGAGTACCATTTATCACTAGTTACCAGATAGTGGACCGAGGTGGAGTGGTCGCACAAGGTTACTTTACGACCGGTCTGGATCCGATATTCGACGGTCCAACATACTGGCATTCGAGCGATCCCTTGTTCTTATCACCGGTAGACCACCCATACTTCTGGGACGGTCTTGCAGAAGCCAC
>DAOVAY010000081.1 GCA_030670795.1 Methanobacteriota archaeon
GATTCCATTAAGATTGTTGTTGTCTGAGGCAACCGGGAAGGCATCGGGTGTTACGGTGTCGCCCACGTCGTTAAAGTCCCACCAGCTGTCCTCTTCGACGGCTGTGATGTTTATACACAAATCATCACAGTCGCTGTCAAGCACTCTTATATCGACGTTCAAATCGTTCTCAGTTGCACCTACGGTGTCCCAGTCCTTCACGCCGTCTCCTTCACCTGGTCTGTATTCGTTCATAAACCACTCACGGTCAAAGACACGGTCCGTGTAAGGTGAAGGCAATCCATCGATCTGAGTATCGTCGTCGAATACCAATTCGAGCCAGTCCTGTCTGATGTCTTGGTCTGCACTTACTGCTGGCGCTAACAGAGCTGCCAGCCCGCTCGTTATCATCATTCCCATGAATAAAAGGGCGAATCCCTTTTTCCAATTCATCATAGTTTTTCCTCCTATGCATGTTTTTATTTTTTTGTTTTTCCCATCATCTCTTCGCCTTTTTCGAGATAATTTCCAAATTAGTGCCGAGTATATTGTGGTAATATATAAAGATTACGCTATTCAAATGCCAAATCTTGTACTATTGGTATTATCTCTTTTGTTAAATATTCTTATAATATACTGCATTTTTTCGTATTTTAAAAATAAAAAAATAGTGAAATGTAACTTCACCGAGTTAAATATATAAAGGAATATAGAAAAACGCAATAAAACCCCAAAATCAGGAAAAATGTTATAGTCATAGGGAGATATGGGGGGCCTAATGCCACGTGAGAAAAATGCACCCTTGATGTTAATGGAAGAAAAAGGCTCAAAATTTATAGTTTGGCCTTCTCGGGGAATGTCTGAGATAAGGGGAATTGGGGTGGTGGATTCGGACAAGCTGGCAAAAGAACCCATCGGTTCAAGCATCGAGATAGCTGGCCAGAGATACAGATTACTTGAAGCATCGTTACTTGACATACTAGCCGGCATAAAGAGAGGCCCTCAATGGATAATGTCCAAGGACTCTGCCCAGATACTTATTGGATGCGGGGTAGGCCCAGGCAAAAGGGTGCTCGAGATAGGAACAGGCTCCGGTGCACTAACGATAGTGCTGGCTTATTATGTGGGTTCGGAAGGAAAGGTGGTTACCTACGAAAACAATGAAAAGAACGCCGAATTGGCATCGCAGAACATAGGCCTGGCAGGCCTCACAGACACCGTGGAAGTAAGAGCGGAAGATGCTACTGGCTGCAATATGGAAAAGGAATTCGATGCCGTTGTGATGGACATCCCACAGCCTTGGGACCTGCTGGAAACCGTAGGAAGGGCGCTGAAGCCGTCCGGTCATGTATGTGCCTATGTACCTACGATGAATCAGGTGGAGAGCACGATTCGGGCAATGAGGGAATGTGGCTATGTGGAAACCAAGGCTGTTGAGAACCTCCAGAGGGAGATAGTGGTCGGAAAGGGTGGCACAAGACCGAGCTTTGAGATGCTTGGACATACTGGCTACCTGTGTTTCGGCAGAAAGGTGAAGATGTAAATTACTATTCTATATCTTCTAAATAATCTCTATAAGTAAGAATCAACTTTTTCGCGGCCTCGGTCTCGTTGACGCGTTTCACAGAGGCATTTTGAGGTGCGTTATGCAGAATTTCTGGGCTCTCCTTTACGATACTGGCCAGCGCCTCCGCGAACTTATCCAACGTGTACTTGACTTCGGTTTCGGTGGGCTCTATCATTAGCGCTTCCTCGATTAGGAGCGGGAAGTAGACTGTGGGCGGGTGGAAACCGTAATCTATCAGGCGCTTTGCCACGTCCATGGTTCTCACGCCCTTTTCCTTTAGGGACGAGCCAGATGCCACAAATTCGTGTTTGCGCAGGCCCGAGTAAGGGACGACCAAAAACCTCTCGACTAACTTTTTCAGGTAATTGGAATTGAGCACGGCCCTTTCGGCCGCTTCTGTCAAGCCATCTCTCCCGTTCATGAGTATATAGGCATAGGCCCTGAGCATCACTCCCCAGTTCCCATAGAAGCCGTGAACCTTTCCGATGGAATCAGGGATATCGTAATTCAGGGAGTAACCCTCCCCTTTCTTCGCCACCACAGGCACTGGCAGAAAACCCGCGAATCTTTCTTTCACGCAAACAGGTCCGCTCCCCGGCCCTCCTCCGCCGTGAGGTGTGGAGAATGTCTTATGTAAGTTAAGATGCACGATGTCGAATTCCATCTTGCCAGGCGTGGTCTTGCCCATTATGGCGTTCACGTTCGCCCCATCGTAATAAAGAAGCGCACCGGCATCATGCATTATTTTTGCAATTTCCAGAACCTGGCTCTCAAATATCCCAAGGGTATTTGGGTTTGTCAGCATGAAGGCGGCCGTCTTCTCGGAAACGGCGGCTGAAAGTGCATCCAGGTCCACTCTACCGTCCTTTGAAGGTATCGTAACAACGTTGAAACCGGCCATTACAGCACTCGCCGGATTTGTACCGTGGGAGGTGTCGGGCAAGACCACTTCTGTGCGCTCTTCGCCGTTCTTCTCATGGAAGGCCCTGGCGATCAGTAAACCGGTGAACTCTCCTTGAGCGCCGGCAGCCGGCTGAAGGCTCACCGCATCCATTCCCGTAATCGTCGCCAGCATGTTCTGTAGCTCGTATAATATCTGAAGGGTGCCCTGAACGGTTTCTTCTGGCTGAAGGGGGTGAATGTCTGCAGCCTTCGGAAGGCTAGCCAGCTCCTCGTTTATCTTTGGACCGTATTTCATAGTGCACGAGCCTAACGGATAGAAGCCCGAGTCCACTCCATAATTCATCTGAGATAAAGCAGTGAAGTGGCGCACCATCTCTCGCTCGCTAAGTTTCGGGATGCAGGGCACATCCTTCCTGACCAAGTTGGCCGGTAACAGGCCATCTGGTACGGGCATTGATTCACCGACTTCACAATACGCCATCTCAAAGGTCAGAGGCTCCTCATGCCTTGCCTGCCTGAAGCTCATTGAATAACCTCCTGTAAGGTAAGAACCAGGGAATCCGCGTCATCCAGCGTTGTCTTGTCAGTGACCGAGATCAACAACTCGTTCTCCATTCCCTTGATAAGGTGGGACAGAGGTACGCCCGGAATTACGCCCTTCTCGAGCATCTGGCTTGCAATTGATGAAGCGTCTTTTGGTAGTGTTACCACAAACTCGCTGAAGTGTGCCCCGTCAAACATCGGGGCTTTGCAACCGGAAAGCTCGTCCAGCCTCTTGGCCAGCCGTCTGGATTTCTCCGCGATAGAGATGGCCAGTTTCCTAAGGTCGCCGCCGCCCGTCAAAGCCAGATAGGATGCCGTGGCAATTGCCGTTAAGGCCTCATTGGTACAAATATTGGACGTGGCCTTTTCCCTCCTGATGTGTTGTTCTCTCGTCATCAGCGTCATGCAAAAAGCCCTGTTTCCGTCCGCATCGGTCGTCATTCCGATAACACGGCCAGGCATTTTTCTGACAAACTTCTTCTTACATGCGAGCACGCCGAGATGCGGTCCGCCGAAATTTACGGGATTTCCGAATATCTGCCCCTCGGTAATGACTATGTCAGCATCATAATCGCCGGGAGGGCGTACGATGCCCAGGGACAGGGCGTTGACGCCGGCAACGAATATCTTGGAATCGAGCAATCCCCTAATATCGTCCAGCTGTGTCTCGAGCACACCAAAGAGGTTGGGCGTTTCCACGTATGCGCCTATTATTTCGTCAGTAATCTGATTCTTCATGCTCTCAAGGTCCGCGCAACCGCTTGTTCTATCGAACTTGTACCGTCTTAGTTGAATGCCCGCACCTCTGCAATAGTTCTCAATAACAGAGAGCTTCGATCGGGACATTGCCTCCGGAATCAGAAAGACAGTTCCCTTAGTCAATCTGGCTGCCATCAAGATGGCTTCCCCCAAAGCTGTGGCATAATCATAGATGGAATTGTTCACCACTTCCATGCTTGTTAACTCGGCCATCATGCTCTGATACTCGAAGAGCGCGTGGAGTAGACCCTGGCTGAGCTCTGATTGATATGGAGTGTACGAGGTCAGGAACTCTGAACGTGACATAACTGCTCTCACTGCTGCTGGCACATAGAAATCATATGCCCCTGCGCCGAGAAAAGAGGCCGTATCTCTTGGGTCGCGGTTCTTGGCCAGGATGGATTCCACATGACGCCTGACCTGGAGTTCACTCATGCCCTCTTGAAGCCCATCAAGATTGGCTCTCACGGATTCCGGGATATCATCGAAAAGGCGCTCAACCGAGTCGATATCAAGAGCGGCGAGCATTTCCTTAACATCTTTATCATTTAGCAACCAAACACCTGTGCAGACCCCTGTAATGCAAAATAATGGATAATTGTTTCGATATGCTTATTTAAAAGAAAAGAAGCGCTGAGGGGGAGAATTTCGAGATCTTTGAAGGCTTTGAGCGGCACTCCAAAGGACCTTTCGAACTCCCGGGGGATTGCTCCCACCGGCTCTCGAGGCCGGCGCCTTGAACCGGGCTTAGCTACCTCAGCACTCCGTGGAGTTAATGTAGCCAATCGTCCAGAGGTACATCACCTAAAGGTATTTGAAATCATTTTTTCACTCCTTTAGGCTGGCTCACAAAATATGCGCGAAGTCTCGTACAGCTTATTTTGTTCGAGCTACCTCAGCTTATCTCCGTCAGATAATTACCCCATTTAAAACCTTATTGATTGGATACCCCAGGGAATTCCTAAACAAGTTTAATATACAGAAACTTCCTTAATAGGATGCAGGAAGATTTCGTGGAAGGAGGTAAAACATGGAAAAGTCTGATATGATGTATTACACAGCTTACATTTTACTTTTGATACTTCTGGGCGTCTGGCTTCTAGTCTGGGCGGTTGGCATTATCGAATTGAAAGAGATGTTTCTGTTTTGGCTTTTTAGTGCCGGTATACTGATGATAATCTTCGGCACTGTAAGAACCAAGGAGGCACCGCGTGGCTCCACTGTACTGATAGGCGGCGGTATGCTGCTGTCTATACTGATGTTAATGTTACTGGCCATAATCACAGACCTCATCGGCGGCTGGGTCGGTGCAGCGATCGGTATAATACTAATTGGCATTGCCGGACTAATCATTTTGTTATTGAGTATGAGGAGATAGGAGATTGATATTATGGTGGACTTCAGAGAGAAAGTGAAGGACGACAGGGGATTGCTGAAGAAGATAGAGCTGGCCATCCCCGGTTTCAGAGGGTACAGGAAGCGCGAGGACCTGCGCATTGCAGATCGTTTGCTCAGGGAGGAGCTGGTGAATATTTTGGCCCAGGCTGCGAGGTCCGTAGAGGAGACGCGCGATGTCTTGGCCAAGAGAAAAGAGCTGGATTTGTTGGAGGACATGGCAAAGTTCGTCAGCCGGATGAACACGACAGTTGAGAGGGTGAGGCATGCGGAGCAAGGATACACAGGGCTCTCACCTGATTATCGGATAGAGGAAGCAGAACTGAACCGGATGTACGAATGGGACCTGGGCCTGATAGACGATGTTGCGAGCCTGAGGCACATATCCAATCAGCTCATGGCCAATGCAAAGACTATGCTGGTATCCGAGATGTCCGGGGAAATCGACAAGGGTCTGGCATCATTGACCAATTTCGACCAGCTCTTCGACAGAAGAAGAGAGGCGATTGCCGGTTTGACTGTTAAGGAGTAGTGATGATATGGTATTCAAGAGAGGAAAGAGCAGGAAGGGTGACGTGGCGAGGAACACATACAGCTGGCCCACGGAATACAAAGGCAAGAATGTGTTGTACAGATTGCCAACCAACATTCAATGGAACGACAACGTTGTAGTTATGGAGGACGAGTACGCGGTGTTCTTCAGGGACGGTAAGGCTTTTCATGTTTTCGACCAGGCAGGAAGATACGCCCTGACAACACAATTCATGCAGAGGATAGGCGCGGCCGTTACCGGCATACGCCAGCTCGGTGAAATATATTACATTCAGAGAAGGGAACTGCGGGGGAAATTCGGCACACCGGAGCCCCTGACTTACCGGGACGTGGATTTCGGTCTGGTTAGGCTAAGGGTGTTTGGCCAGTTCGCCTACAAGGTTGTTGATCCGTTGGTATTCATCATGCAGTTCGTTGGCACCCACGGTTATACGACCAGCGACAATGTCATGGACTGGCTTAAAGGTGAGATCGTGCAAACCATCAACGATGCCCTCGGAGAGTTGAAGCGAGACAAGAACATGGCCCTTGTAGACATGCCGGCATATCTCCAGGAGATAGAACAGATTATTATATCCAAGGTAGAACCCGAGGTCACAAGATATGGTCTGAAAATCACAAACATTGCCAATTTGACAATCACACCCCCGAAGGAAGTGCAGGATGCCATCGACCGCAGGGGCGCAATGGGCGCTCTCGGCGTTGGGTATACGGAATACCAGACAGGAAAGGCAATCGAAGGCGTTGGTGAAGGCGCTGCTAAAGGCGGCGGAGGCGGCGCCGGAGCACTTGCCGGTCTTGGGGCCGGAGCCGGCATGGGAATTGGCATGGGCGGAGCAATGAGCCAGAGCATGCAACAGGGTGGAGCCGGAACCCAGATAAAGGTGAAGTGTCCACACTGCGGAGCCCTTTTGGCCGAGGATGCCAAATTCTGCAAGGAATGCGGGAAATCGGTGACACCAGCAGAAAAAACAAACTGCGGAAAATGCGGCGCCCAGATCAAGGAGGATGCCAAATTCTGCAGGGAATGCGGAGCACACACGAAACTAAAATGTGCCAAATGTGGGGCTGAGCTGAGTCCAGACGCCAAGTTCTGCAGAAAGTGCGGGACCCAGATTGGTGAGAAGGTAGACGAAAAGCCAGACGAATAATGTCTGGCTACCTTCTTTAATTTTTTGAGTTATTAATTTTTAGGAAAAATTTATTAACTATTATCCTCATTCT
>DAOVAY010000072.1 GCA_030670795.1 Methanobacteriota archaeon
TGCCGTGGTCATAGTTACCAATCAGGTGTCGACAAAGCCGGACGCCTTCTTTGGAGACCCCACAAGGCCAATAGGCGGTCACATTGTCGGTCATACTGCCACGTTCAGGCTGTATCTGAGAAAGAGCAAGGGCGGGAAAAGGATAGTCAGATTGATAGATTCTCCGAATTTACCGGAAGCCGAAGCCGTCATCACGGTAGACGAAAAGGGAGTAAGGGACTGAGACTCTAACCCAACGCTTCGATTTCCTTTAAGGCGCTCTTGACCATGGAATCCAGTTCGAGGTGATGGAAGAGATTAACGGCCCTTCTTAGTTCAGTCTTGGCCTCGTCCGCATCTCCTTTTTCTTTTAACGCCAAACCGAATTCGAGTCTGCATTCGGCAAGGGAGAGGGGCGTGTTTATCTCTGTGAAGATCTGAATGGATTTCTCATAATGCATGATTGAGAGGTCCCACTCTTTCTTTTCCTTGTAGAGTCTGCCGTAATTCTGGTGCGTCCCGGCGATGCCGACCTTGTCGCCAATCTTCTTCAAAATATCATAGCTTTGGTCCAGGTTGTCCTTTGCCTTCTCCAGATCTCCAAGATGAGTCAATGCCTCGCTTGAATTGAACAGCGCCCAGGCCTTCATGTTGATCCATCCTCCTTCCTCTCCATATTCCTGGCATTTTTCAAACTGTTCCAGAGCTTTCTCCCAATCCTTTTTTTGAAGATATGTATCTCCCAAGTTATTGTAGGCTCTGGCTATTTGATCAAGCTTTTCTGTATTCTTTAGATACTTCAAGGAATCGCGATAGTGCTCCACAGCCTCTTCGGGCTCATTTACGTCCGCGTGTAAATTACCCAGACCGATGTGGGCGGCACCCAGTGCGGTCATGTCCCCGACGATTTCGGCATTCTTCAAAGCTCTCTCGTGGAATTCCTCTGCCAAATCATAGTTTCCTTTGTACCAATAAACAGTGCCTATGTAGTTGCAGGACCCGGCAATCGCGTTCTTGTTCCCCGATTCCTCAGCCTCTTCAAGGGCGCGCTCGTAATAGACCAACGCCTGGTCGAATTCGGACCTTTCCTGATGTATGAACCCCAATCGTCTCAGATATCTGGATATCAAACGTCGGTCGCCGTTTCCTTCAGCTTCTGCCATAAGCTGGTTGAAATATTCGAAAGCCTTCTCCCACTCACCAGTAAATATACAGGTTCTGCCCAAGTTCTCCAGCATCTTGCCTCTTTTTTCATCGTTCTGTTCGGATTCTACTATCATGTCTAGGTTCTCAAGCGTCTTAATCTCCGTATAGATGTTTCTGGCCTTCTCGTAACCTCCAAAAGTTTTCATGACCTCTGATAGTTTACTGGCAAGTTCTGGGAGGTCCTTTGGCTCGATGTTGTCAGGGTCCGCACCGATCAGCAAACACTGCTTCCTGACAATGAAGTGACCGATGTTAGCCATCTCTCTTTCCATTATAGCAGATATCTTCTCACTAAGGGTCTCGGTCATTCCTCTCCTCTCTGCCATGGCGCATTAACTTTTTTATTAATAGATTTATGGATAAGATAGGTGTGATTTAAGTATGTGCAATCTGATGTGGGTTTGAGGAATACGTGATGGCTGAGGACGTAGAAATATTCGAGCTAAAACGCACAGACATAAGGGGAGCAACGGTCATCGACGGATTTCCAAGCGTCGGCTTAGTTAGCTCTATTGTGGCAAACTATCTGATAAACACCCTGAACCTTACTCAGATAGGCATCATGGACTCAGTCTATTTTCCCACGGTTTCACTCGTCAGGGAAGGGACGCCCCAGAATCCTGTAAGAATATATGCCGGAGAAAAGGTCGGAGAAGGAGAAGGCGCCCCCGACCAACTTGTCGTTTTCATTTCGGAGTTCCAACCGCCCCCTAACCTGGTGAAACCAATAGCCAGCACTATATTGGATTGGACACAGGACCAGAGATGCAAGATGCTGGTGTCTCCGGAGGGTCTGGTTATTGACAGGGATTCTAACTCTGAGGAAACAGCGCCAGAGGCTGAGGAGACGCCGGCAGAGAAGGAGGAAGTAGAGGCAAGTCAACCGAAGAACGAGGTGGTGGTTTATGGTGTGGGCAGCACCGAGCAGATGAGAAAGATGGTAATCGAAAACGGGATTCAGGAATTTACCGAGGGCGTCATAACCGGCGTCGCCGGCGTGCTTCTGAACGAGGGAAAAAGGCGCGATTTCAATGTGGCCACAATACTCGCAGAGGCCCATCCGGATTATCCGGACGCCCGGGCTGCGGCCAGGGTGATAGAGGTGATAAACAAGTTCCTTCTTCACATAGAATTGGACGTGAAACCCCTGTACGATGAGGCAGGGCGCATAGAATCGCAGCTCAAGATGATACATAAACAAGCCAAGGAAGTAAAACCGCCTACCCAGCACTCTCCGGCCATGTACGGATGATTACCGTTTTGATATTCTAGCGATATTTGGTTTTTCATCGATTTCGAAAATTTCACCCAGGAAGTGTTCTATGGTCCAGACATTCGTTTTCGTATGATTTGTCAACGTTCTGGTTTTGTAAAAGCTTCCGGGTTCGGAAAATGCCAAGTATGGTAGCAACTGGTCGGAGGCATATATGTCCACACCCGCACCACCCTCTATCTCTTTCATCAACTGGCTGGCACATTCCTTGCCGACTTTCTCCGCAGGTTTTCCGCGTTCTCCGAGCGCAGACGCCCCCAATATGTTTTCCCCATCAGAGGCGGTCAACGTCACACCCACCCCCTGGCTGGGGCCCTTTTTCATCTGGTCTATATTTATCTTTGTTATTGAAGAATACCTGTCTGGCAGATGTTGGATGAGGGAGCCGCGAATCCGCTCGGCAATGGCTGCCGGCAGGCCTGTAATGTTTATTATACCCGAGACCTTGCAAATCTCATCAGAATTTTCAATAGTTATCTGATCGAAATCGCCTGAAGCCTCAATGCCTACTTCGACCTCGCCCCCCCCTCTCGGGTAATAGCCGCGCTGCTTTATTTTTAACGTGCAGTTCAAGCCGGCCTTTTTCAAAAGCGGGAAGAGCATCAGGCGATAATAGTCCATGGGAGGTGACCATTTAACGTCTGTTCCACCAGTAACTGAAATTTTAGAAATCCCTTTCACTGATGCCAGTGCCGGTAACACGGTCTGAAGTACGAGTGTTATGCTTCCGGCGGTCCCGACCCTGAACTCATGCTCCCCGTGTTCGATATTACTTGGAGAAAAGGAAATTGAAGTGGAGCCAATATTGTCGCCCTCCACAGATGCCCCGCAGATTTCTTGTATAGCACGGAGCCCTGTAAGATGCTGGTTTGCCAATCCTGGTTTTGGGCGGTTTGCCCTGATGCTGTGGATCTTCAAAGAACGGCCTGTGATGGCAGACATGGCCAGCCCCGTCCTCAGTATCTGGCCGCCGCCCTCTCCATGGGAACCGTCAATGATAATTGGCTCATCTGACAATAACAATCACCATCTCGCGGTCTTTCGGTCCCCCGACATAAATCACGTCGGAATGCTCTAGAAGTTCATCTATCTGGCTCTCTTCAAACATCACCCTGCCAAGAATGGACATCTGCGCGCCACCGTCCGTCCAGTAATGAGAAAGCAAAACAACATCACCGCTTTCCAAATCATTTCCTCTGATCTTCCAGGGTCCGGTTCTATCTGCGTTAACCCCGAAGTAGGGTGAGATTATGTCGGCATATCTCTGGTCCGTAACCACCGAGTTAATATTTGCTTCGGATGCCCACTTCATCCCCTCGAATTCGTATTCATAGGTTATCTCTTGAATTCCAAAGGCAGCCTCATTATTATATGCTAACGGCAGTGAGGCAATACATAGTATGCAAAACACGGTCAGAACACCCACGGGCAGGGCCTTGAATTCCCTCTGCCTTTTTGAGAACGTACTCATTTTTGAGTAAATGTAGGCCATGCCTACGCCTACAACTATGGCAAGCGGGATATCAATGAAATTATAGCTCCGATACACCAACGTGAAATCGAAGATGTCAAGCCCACGGAGCACTCCAAAAACAATCACGCAGAGAGGGGCCAGGAGCATACCGACGATGATATTTCTTTGAGAAAACCGTGAGTATCTGAGAACGTTGAACCCTATCACTCCAAATACAGCCAAGATTAGATATGGGAAAATCAAGTGTAGCAAAGTGTCAGATGTCATCACGCCCCCCGTAAAAATGTTAATTTTGGAATTCAGGTAAAGGGCTCCGATGCCGATGATAAGGACAAGAACCTTCTCGTCGAATATGCAGCTCAATCCCACTTCCTTGTTGTCTTCTTTGCCAAGGAAGAACCAGGGTTTGCTTTGGACGGTCTCAGACAGCAATTTGGCCGCAACCGCCATCAAAATGAACACACAACCGAGCAGGACGACGTCGTTGAAGTTTCCCACTTCAGTGACAAATTCCAGGTTCACGCTGCGATAATATAGCAAGGACGAAAGCAGGATAACTGGCCCAGTAACAACATCCAATGCAAATGATTTTATGGTTCTCGACCGGAAAACGTTTTCTCTGAACGTAGCGCCGGCAATGGCCAGAGAAAGGGCCAAGAGGGCGATTAACGTGGTGAGGTGATGTGTGAACGGCAGTATGATTAGAATTATGCACAATATCACTCTGCACCGCCAGTCTTTTCTTTTCGTAAAAAGATAAAATATGATGATGAGGAACACAATTGCCAGTAGCTGTTTCATGGCCGCTGTTGTGACGTACACGAACAGACCAGTGAAGGCTGCAAAAAGGCCGGCTGAGAACGCGGCCACACGATTTCTGGTAAGGTTCAAGGTCAATACATAAATGAAGAGGACTGCCAGAGAACCAATGAGGGCGCAGAAATATGGCAACAGAGTGAGAGGCTCAACGCCCAAAACCATGGAGAAACTGCTTAATACTAAGGAAAAGACAGGCAACTTCAGATTGTAGGCAATTAGCCCTTCATAGCTAGAGGGGGATGGAATATCCCCAGTTTCGATAATCACCTCAGAGATTTTTGCTAGGGGAAAGCCATCGATGTTGTAGGGCATAGAAGAGAAGTGCAAGGGCACCAACCGGGCGGATAGGGCTATGACGAACAGTAGCAGTGCTAGCCAAATTGTGTATTTTCTATTCACCCGTCCACCCCCAGCATGGATTCCAGAGAGGGGGAGGCCTCTTCTCTTTCCAGAACTTCCACTTCTTGCATCAGGCTTCTTGGCCTGGCCTTTGTAAGTACCGTGCTTACTAAAAGTGCTGAACACAGATGAATTATCACCGAACCCAAGAAAACACCGACCAATATGGTTGAGTTAACAACCGCGTGTATGGTTTCCCCGAACATCAAGAGTAATCCTTGATCTTCTACCCACATGACCAACCCGTATCCTAACAATGTTCCGATAAGAGATGCAGTGACAGAAATAATAACAACGTCACGGACAATCATCATCCGTATCTGTCTTCTGTTCGCTCCTATCGCCGATATCACTCCCATCTCTGTTCTTCTCTCTATGATGGCCCTGGATATTATGGCTGCCGACCCTATGAATGCCAACGCGCCATCCAGTATCATGAATGTGCTCACAACAACCTTTATGCTGTTCGTACCCTCTTGCACGAACATACTGACATAGCTGCCGTTTGAGGCTTTGAATCTTGCGGTATCCAGGTATTTAATTGCCAGTTGTTGTTTTATCCTCTCTTCTTCAGTGATATTGACATTAATAGGCGTAGTTGTGCCTGCTGAATCTGTCACTACCACAAGCTGTTCTTGTGTTACCAGTTCTTCGACAAGCGCACTCTGATTTGTAGTTTTTACTCGGATGAAAAGCACTGCATTTTCTGAGAGGCCGGCCATTTTCCTGGCATATGATAATGGCACCAGGACTTCATCTTCGGAATATTTACCTTTGTAGACGGCGTCGATCTCAAGTTGAAATATCGCGGATGATGATGAGCCAGTCAACAAGAACCTATCCCCAACATCAAGTGACACCCGCTCTGCCAATTTGCGACCTATGACTGCGAACCTTTCAGGATTGGTGACGCTACCTCTTGTTAGGGTACTGTTCTCTAATTCCAGGAAATCATCTAGGTTTACTCCTCTCACTATCACAGGTTGATCGTGAATTACACAAAAGCACGTGATCTCAGCGCTGGCAGCTTGTACATTAGTTTGTTCTTTTAAATCATCAACAAGGGATGCGTTAAGGCTCACGGATGAGTTGATCTGGGAAACCGCCACCATATCCCCACCAAAGACGGCCTTTGGTGTCGATTCTATGCCCAGGAGTAATGGTACGGATGCACTGAGTACCAATGTGCAAAGTATAAGCCCAAGTGCAGTTTTTTTCTTTAACATCATCATTTCTCGTTCCTCCGTAGAGAAAACATCTTGGAGGCTCTAACTGCAGGCCAGAATCCACCAATGAGACCGGATATAAGAGATATGCAAATGGGTATTACGATAGAGTCCAAGGTTGCCACAGGTGTTACAAATGTCATTACTCCAAAGACACTTGAAATTGATGATATTGCACTGGCTGTACAATAACCAAGTGCGGTTCCTAGTATACCGCCCACCAGAGTAATAAAGAGTGATTTCAGTATGAATATTTTGATTACGAATGTTCTTGTGGCTCCCACACCCCTAAGTATCTTGATGGTTGGAGCATTGTATTCTGTTTCAATAGAAATAATACAATATACGAGCAATGAAGTGACCAATCCAGTAATCAGGATAATTGTCCAGAGGCCATCTTCAACCTGATAAAAACCTTTTTCAAAGAATCCCACCACCCCTGAGGTTGGTTTAGCATAAGTCCCTTCGATGTTCCAGATTTCATCTGAGCTCTTTTCCGAATCGATAATCATTAAAAAAGAATAGTTACCATTCATTTCTGGTTTCAATGTGTTGATAACATTTCTTGGAACCAGGAGCCAATCATCAGGGAATATTGATCCAGGAGGATAAAGTGCATCAATTTGTACATAAGTAGTTTGGTTGTTATATTTGAGCCAATAGCTTTCCATAGCCCCTGTGCTTATTGAATATGAATCTAGCATCTCCTGGAGTTGTGTCCCCATTAAAACCTGGGAATCTGATGATTCAATTGTCATGTTCAATCCTAGTATGTCTCCAGGATCAAACACGGATACTGCGTATATGTCATCGGCTTCATTCCCACTGTTGTCTCTGATTGTCACGTTCACAAAACAGAAAGCAACATATTCCGTATTATTTTCAGGAAGCTCGGTGCCACTGATATAACTCAGGGCAAAATCTTCGTTGGAATATATTAAAACAGGGCCTTGATCGAAAGTTGCCGCTATTGTTGCAGTGGTTTTATTCAGTCCTTCCACCATCGCGCTAGTGCCTGCAAGATAACTCACACAGAAAGCGATTCCAATAATTGTTGCAAATATACGCTTATTCATCTTTGTTGATAATCTGGCGATTATGGACAGTGAACTCACCCGAAACTCTTTAATATGGCATCCGTCTAGGAGTGGTCTGCCTATATCCATTCAGGCTTAAATCCATATCGGTGGATTGAATGAAGCAGATGAATATCGTTGTCAAGGATGTCTGGAAGACATATGATGGGAGAAGACAAGTTTTACAGGGAATCAATCTGGAGATTCCACCCCGAGAAATAATTTTAATAAAAGGTAGGTCTGGTAGTGGAAAAACTACATTATTGAATCTTATCGGTTGTATTGACGTTCCCACGAAAGGCGAAATACAATTGAACGGCTATGATACGGCTCGCCTGTCAGATAAAGAGCTGGCTAATATAAGACTACACAAGATAGGGACGGTATTCCAATCACACAACCTCATAGGGGACTTGACCGTGTACGAAAACGTACTCCTCCCAATGAAAATCGCAAAATGGCACGACGGTGACTGGCGTGTCAAGGAGTTACTACATACGTTTGACATTGCCAAATATTCAGATAAACATCCTGACGAGATAAGCGGGGGTGAAAGGCAACGGGTGGCAGTTGCCAGAGCCCTTGCCAATCACCCTTCTGTATTACTGGCTGATGAGCCAACAGCCTCGCTTGACCTGGATAACTGTGATATTGTAATTGATGCATTCAAGAAGGCGAACAGGGAGTTCGGAGCGACGGTAATCATCGCAGCCCATGACCCTGTGATTGAAAACCATGTGGAGACGAAATATTTTC
>DAOVAY010000049.1 GCA_030670795.1 Methanobacteriota archaeon
GCATCGCTCCAATACGATGGGCTTGAAGCAATTCCGCCTCCTGACGCACACCCGTCGAGAACGAGGTCAGCACGGGGAGCCATACCGGACTCTCCCAGATGCCAGATGTCATCAGCGGTTGATTCGCCGATAGAGGTTTCCCAACAGTAGCCGTCTGCCGCAACAAGGCCTGCGCAGTGAGTTCCGTGGGCCGTGCCGCCGGCGTCACCGTCAGGGACTGACTGTCCAGTGCGGTCCAGGAAATTAAGCACCCTGTCACCGCCACCCGGACTGTCGAAGAAATCCAAATGCCCGTTGTTCTCATTACCCTCATCAAATCCGGAATCCTGGATATGGACTACCTGACCGCTGCCGTCCAATGGCTGAGATAGACCGCTCCAACTGGTGTACCAGGCATCTCTGACCATGTGCACCTGAGTAGCTTTGCTGTCCTGCATGTACTCGGGTCCGTCCGAGAACATCTGCTCGATTCCCGAAAGGGAAGCGATAGCCGGAATCATGGAGTTGTCGACAGTGAAACTAATTTCCCTGTCATCGACCGAATATTGACCCACGGTTGCGCCCATGCCGCTGAGCTGGGCAGCCAAGGCAGGTATGTCCGTGCCTTCGAAGGCAATCATGGAAACCATGACGTTACCGCTGGTCTTTTCCGATATCGCAGGTGCAATCTTATATGCCGGGTGGTAACTGCCTATCCAGGCTACGAAAGGCAAATCACTGACCTTTGACTTGGTGCCCGAATCCATCTTTACTATGAATCCAAACTTTGAAACATCAGAGTGCACAGTTCCGCCCAGGTTGCGAATGGCTTCCGCCCAAGTCGGTTGCATCGGGCCTACGAATCGTACAACGTATGCGTCCGAATCCGCCGGTGCCCTGAGGTTCGCTGGAATGGCTGGTTCACCTGATGTGTAATCAAATGAAATGTCGGCAGTGCCGGGTCTTATCGTGGAGTGTTCTCTCATGTACTCGACATCTGCGCCTCCATCCTTTATTGCCTGTCCTGCGCCTTCTACAACTCTCAGTAGACTATGGCCATTACCGTAGTCCACAAGAATTTCTGCACCGCCTGCTACCAACTGTTGGAGTTTCGCATCATCGGCGTTTACCAGAATTAATTCCGAATCCGCTGATATCGGCGAAACGCTAATGACCCCAACAGGAAGTACCATGGTCAGGGCAATTATAATCACAATAACTTTGCCCACTATTTTATTTGCGTATTCTTTTTCCATAGGATTATTCCTCCTCCAGAATCTTCTGTTTTAGATAACTATGTAACACAAACATATTTGCCCATTTTGTACTGTACACAGTTAATTCAATTATACTATAATACAACTACAGGTATAAATAAATTTCTTTTTTATATGTTATATTTTTTCATTTACATCTTCATTTTCATCAACAATTTATATTTCTACTTTATAATAATATGAATCAGTTGTAAGAGTCTTATCTGCCAAATCCTTGGCGACAATCCAATATTCTACATCTGTCCCAAGGCTTTGGCCAGGAATTGTTCCGGCCCACCCCAGTTCTCCATCGACCATGTCAACTGAATGTTCCGTCCCATTATTAATCCGGTAAAACAGGGTGACTTCAGTTATGGGTAAATCGTCGGAGACCTGTGCCACCACCGTTACAGGGTCGTTCGGAATCTCCAAATTTTCAAAATCATCAAACACATTCGTTACCGTGAGCGTGGATGCATAACGCTTGGCGAGGTTGGCATAACACTTTCCGGTTACATATTTTCCGTCATAGATGCCGTTAACCGAGCAAGTGCCGACCCAAGAGATTGGGGCCTTCTGATTATCCACGGTGGGCTCTACGGTCAGGTTGAATTTAAGTCTCTCTGAGACAATTCTCCACAAGCTCGAATATGCCCTTTGCCCAGTGGTATCATTAGGATCAAGCCAGTATTTCAAATTTTGGACACTTGAATTCAGATTGGTGAAATCCGAATATGTAATTCCGCCAGCAGGATAGAAATCGACTTCAAAACTGCCGTCTGCACTTACTGTGTAGTAACGCTCAACTTTAATACTCTCCTGGTCATAGATTTTCGAGACATAGAGTTCTTCATCGTTGGATAACACAATACTCCATACTTCCGTATTGAAAATAGTCCAATCGCCCCATGCGTGCTCAATCCATGCTTGACCAGATATATTATATTGAGTGCCATAAATAAAAATAGTGCCGGAAACATCAACGCCGCTCTGAAAATATGAGTGTATTGTGCCGCTTTCGTTTAGATAGGTTTTACCGTTCTCATCACCTAGCGGAACAGGGGCTTTTTTATCGTTTAATGTGATATTTAATTTGACCAACTCTTGAGAACCATAAAACATGATTGAGTCTAGATTGTATTCGTCTGAGTTCACCGCTTGCCAAACATCTTTGACTAAACCATTCTGGTATGCTAATTCCAATGATTCGTTACTTACTTCGATGTTTAATGATGGGTCGCGGACATCATCTGGAAAATTTCTGCTTGAATAATATTTTTTTCCGGTTGCATTGTTTTGGTCAGTGAACGCAACCTCTCGAATTCCCGAATTGAAATAACTCACTTGGTAACCAAACGAGTGCCCTGATGTTGATTCCAGGAATCCAGAGAATGTCCACACCTCCGACATCTGCTCGTGTGCCCCCTCGTCCCTTGGAAATTTCAACGTCAGGTCGTAATTTCCATTGGGTGGAATATTTGGTTTTTCATATATAAAAAAATAAAATAAAATCGTGAAAATAATAAATACACAAAATACCGCGCCTATTTTTTTCAATGGTTTTCTGTGTTTCGATTTCAAATCATTTTTCTTTTTGTTTTTCATTGAGGACACCAATTCAAATAATTTTTTTTAACTTTTGTTCTCCTAAACTATGTTATTGTATTTAGTAATTATTGTATAATTTAAGTATAATTTAATGTTGAAATTCCATTAAGTATCAATAATACCAATTTAAAAATGTATTTTATCTATTATATTATTTAATTTTCACAAATACTGAATGATAACATATATATACTTTATTTCTTATGTACTAAATTAATAATTAATCATTGGTTGGTGAGGAAATGAGAGTTACCTTAAAAGTAATAATGTGTGTTATTGTAATTGGAAGCATGATTATTAGTGCTTTTGGTGCAGGACTAAATGCTGTTAATGACACAACACCATTGGTGGAAATCAAGGATGAAGCAGCGAACCCAGATCTAGATTCCGCATCGAAGGGTGAAAAAAACACCTTGTCTGAGAATCAAAACGGAGTATCAATGGCTCCTGACGAATACGATTTAACGTTTCCATCAGGCCCACCCTCTGAAATATTGGACAGCGCTGAGGAATACACCATATTCGAAGCCAACTCGAATGTCGAAGACATTCACCAAATATCTCAAGCCTGGTCCGGGGGATACCTCGGAGACGGGGTAACGATGGCCCTGGTTGATACAGGAGTGGATTTTGGACACATGGACTTGCAGGGAACCCAGGCCATAAGCGGTAATATGACCGCACAAGAAACTGTGATCACCGCATCTGGAGATGAAGAGTGGGCGTTTTTGGAACATGGCAATGTTGTTCCATCATCATACACCATATACAAGAATTCAACACCATTGGTTGAGGGACCATCAAATGATTATACGATAAACCTAGCCACCGGAAACATCTCATTTACCACACCCCTGGATTTCGGGGAAATCATAAACGCCACGTATGGATATACGCCGTCTCACTACGGGTGGCCAATTGCTTTCGACCCCCTATCGATGAGGACATTTTTAAAGAACAACGACACGGATGGTACCTGGTATGCAAATACATCTAGACACGGGTCGGGTCCATTTGAATTGATTCACAGCATCGAAATCGATGGTACAAATGATTTCGGTGAACTAACAGAAAAGGTTGGTCAAGATATCAGGAACAATGACGCCTCGTTTGAAGGGGGGAACAAATATGATTATGATTTGACGGATGTGTATGCCACAAGGGACCAGGACTTCTGGTACATGGGCTTTCTGACGTATCCACCGCGCGGTCCTGAATCTTTCGGAACCTATGATTATCCGTCCTTTGGGATATACTTCGATGTAGACAATGAAACCTCGGGAACGGCAACGACGGACCCGCGTGGGAATTATGTCGACACTCTTTCAAGCCACAGCGATGAAGTTACGGACGTGAAATACAGTCCTGACGGCACTATGGTTGCAACCTCTTCAAAAGATAAATCCATTAAAATATGGGATACCGCCACAGGTGGGTGTCTCCATACTTTCTTTGGGCATGCAGACGTTCCTCGCTCAATCGATTGGTCCCCTGACAGTGCGCTTTTGGCAAGCGTGGAAAAATCAGAGATGTATCTGTGGAATGTGACAGCAGGCGAGTTTGTTGACAAAATGAGATATCTTGAGGATTTTGGTGACGAGGTAGGCAAGGCTTTTTATGATGAAGAAACAAAAACAGGTACCATTTCCTTTAGTCCCAACGGTACGTGGGTGGCTATTTCCACAAAACAATATGTATATATAGTGGATGTCCTCACAATGTCTTTATTCGGAAAAATATACGTTGTCGGTGGCAATTACGTCAACACAGTTGCCTTCCACTCCACTGAGTCATGGATTGCCGTAGGATTGGGGGTTGATTTTGGAGGCTTTTTCCCGGTCAGGGTTTATGATTATTCCACCTTCAACGCTTCAGTAATGAATGGCTCTGTTATAGCTCCGATAAACCATACGTTGAGCGGCCATACTAAATTTGTTTTGAATTTAGCATGGCATCCAACAAAAAAGGACATCCTGGCGTCCGTAAGCTATGGCGGAGGTGCCGCATTCCCAAGCAAAGTAATAATTTGGAATGTAACGACTGAAACCATACTGGCAGAAAAAGACGCTTCGGATCCTGATTCTAACTTCTATGGTGTAGCTTGGTCCCCAACTGGAGATTATTTGGTTACCGTCGAGAGTGGAACAATAATTAAGGGATTAACAAAACTTCCTGTAATAACTATCAGAAACGGAACCACCGGAGATCCGGAAACATCCATAAACGGCACTCTTCCGATCAATTCCGTCGATTTCAGCCCAGACGGCGTTCATTTTGTTACGGGTTCCAGCGACAGGAGAGCGAGTGTCTGGGATACGTCTGGAGGTCTAACAGAAATATATATCACAAACAAGCCGGATTATGCTATCTATGTAGATACCGATTTTATTTGGGACCCGAAGGATGAGGAATACGTGCCCTACTTATACAATGCTACTTTCTACAAATGGAATGAAGGAATGGGTTCATGGGACCTTTGGCAACTTAACAATATTACCTGGAACGTTGACAATGAAACCCTCATAGCTAGCTATGTTAATGAGACCTCAGCCACGTTTACGGAAAGCGGAAGTTACTCCTTTAGTACAATTATCGCTTATCAAATTTACAAAAATGGCCTTCCTTGGGAAGAGGAGGAAAATTATTCAGTTGATACGGAACTGAGCCAGATTATCATAAAATCAGATGTGGATATTTCTGCGGGTGACGTGATAACGGCGACCTACATATACAATACTCCGGGAGACCAAGCTAATTTCGATTGGGGCACCTTAGGGTATTTCAATGAGTTTGCGATTCCGAGAAAAGCTTTTGGTGACCCCCCTGCAATATCCTTCGAAGTGTTCAGTGTGGGAAGGGATAACGCCACCCATGCTCAAGACACGACACCCCAGGACAGTGGAATATTCGATTTGGATTTTGATGTAGATGAGGATAAAGGACTTGATTTGGACACCATACATTCTGTCGTCAATGAAACTGTTGTTGCATCTGCTGCGGCGGCCCAAACCTTTGCCAACCTGACGTATGATGACATCGTCAATACCTCATTCTTCTCCGATATCACCAAGAAATGGTTTAATGTGACATATGAACTCTATAAAAACTATGATTTTGCCTCTGAGGAGAATGAACCCATGGGTCATGACGAATATGACCTGAACTTGACCACGGGCATGATCACATTCACACCGCCACTTGCGGCAGGCGACGAAATTCGGGCAAACTACTCATATATCGTCAGAAGTTCGACCAAAACATATTCGACCTCCCTTGGTAGTTTTGCATACGTTGAAATAGGGAGCTATACAATCGATGGCATTACCAGTCAATCATCTGACTTCCATTTCGGATTTCATCCTTCTGAAGTCGTAAAAAGGGCTTACGGCACCCTTGGCATCCTTGTTGTGGATTCGACCAACCCGTACGAATACGAGAAAGTAATTTTAGATATGAATAACGACCACGTGTTCGATTCAAGCGATGTTGTCGTTGACAGAGACAACCCAATTGCTTGGGTGGATAACTTCAACAAAACTGCCGCGGGCGCAAATGATGTGGCTAATATAACTATTCCTGACGGTTATCCCGATGTCTCTGCAGGTATGCTTTATTTCATCTCTGATGGTAATAACTCCATTCCTTATTCTGTACGATACGCAGAAATCAATGAAATCGAAGACGAGGACAACTACAAAACGCCACCAAACGGTAACCTTTTGGCCTTTATTGGAGAATTCGATATAGATTCAAGAACAAATGCAAAGGCAGACCACGGGACAAAAATGGCCTCGCGGTTGATTTCCCAAGGCAAAATGGGTACATATCAAGTCACAGGATTATCTCCCAACGCGAAAATCATCGCTATAGGCGGAAAGAAAATAAAATCAGATGTAATAGCATCATGGTACTTTGCGGTGGAAGGTTACGACGGACTTGTCGGGACAGGTGACGAGGCACAAATAGTTGTCAACGGATTCAATTATCCAGACATTTATGAAACTGGATGGGACGATTACTCGAGAACGGCGGATTACATTTCAATGACCCACGCAGAGGAGAAGGCGTTGTTTGTCATGAGCGCCGGTGATGATGGCTACGGATACGGAACTGTTTCGTCACCAGCTGCCGGACCCGGGACCCTAACCGTTGGATCCGCCTTCGACAACCTACGGACAACGGCACAGGGAGGTGCTGTCTTGGGTTACAACGGACCACACCATTACTTTGGAGATGTGCCGCCGCAGGCATCGAGAGGGCCAACTGCGATGGGCATTCCAAAACCAGATGTTGTTGCGGTTAATACGGGATTCGTCAACCTGCCATTGCTCTCTGCCACCGACGGCACAACTGCTTATACATTCCCCCAGCCCATGGTTGGATCTGACCACTCCGCTGCGGTTGCGTCAAGTATCGCATGTTTGGTTTATCAAGCGTATTATCAAGAGCATTCAGAGTATCCCAGTGCCTCCGTTGCAAAAAGGTTGCTCATGTCTGGTGCGGATGATGTAGGGTATGACACCCTCACGCAAGGTGCCGGTTTCCTGAATGCGAACAGAAGTGTCGCGATGGCAAATGAAACATATGGAATTTCTTCTTCGCACGACTTCTGGGTTCCCGGAGATTACGAAGGCAAATCATACGACGGATTTGCGTCGCTGGTGGAGGGTGGTGATGTAGTCCAAGAAACGATGTCCCTTACCAATCACGGCTCATTTGCAGAGACTGTCAATATTACCGATTCGATATTTGCTAAAATCGGTGAATATACATTCTCCAATTATACCATCGATAATTATTACTATCCGATAACAGTCAAAAATGATACGGATTGGTATTCGCCGGGAGAGATTGTCATGTGGTTGAACGAAACCGGACTGAATAAGATATATCCCCACCTTGCAGACGGTCCACTTCCGGGAGAATTGGCGGGTACTTTCCATAAAACACCACAAAACATTGTCCCACCTACCTACGGCTTGTGGGAGAGGGCAAACATGATTCGTGTCACTGCCTACACCAATTTCTCCATATTCGGTGATTTGGAGGAATCGGACTTCAACCACAGTTATAGATTGTCTCTCATGGACTGGGAGTGGAACGGAAGTTCCTATTCCGGCAATCCGGTATATTTCCCCTGCCCATCTGAAGGGGGGACCCTGTATTATCCCAGTGACCTAAATGTCATATCCGAAACATACAACATGATGGCATCCACCGGAATCGTTTCCAATGCCCTCGAGACAAGAATCTCAAATCCCGCATCGAGAATCCATGATGGCCTAGTGATATATCTTAATCCCACAAGTGACACATTGAAAGAAGAATACATAGAATGGAACTTCGAAATTGAATTCTTCGAAAAAAGAGATTGGGATTGGCTATCATTGGACACGGATGAATTGACGATAGGCGGTAATGACGACGGAACGTTTGAAGCCACGATTTATGTCCCATCTGGCACGGGAGTGGGGTCATATAGTGGTGCTATCTCCTTGCACTACAACAATACGAGTGTGTTCAATGAGCCGATGCTCAATGTGCCCACCTACTCCGCCACCGATGATCCGGTAAACAACCAGACAGACCGAATCGCCACCTTATCTAATGGGAATATCACATCATTGAGCTTGGAGAAGATAAAATCCGGTGTATTTGCTAACGATTCTATAGCCTATACACCAGTTGGAGGAGAATCCGTGCCATGGGGTTTCTTCCTCCCCCACGGGAGCATCACGAACTATACCTACCTGGTGGCTTTCATTCCAGGGGGCGGTGTACTCAATGTATCGCTCTTGGTCCCAGGTGGCCACTCGGTGAACACAACGACAGGATTCGTCACTTTCACCCATACGGATTGGAACGATCCACCAAGTAGCGGGATTACAGCATTCTATGCATGGTACGAATACTCTGAGACATCCCCCTTGGCAGACACGAATTATACCCTCTACCCTTCAAATGGCACGATAATCTTGGACGCAGATGTTGCACTGCAACCTGGCGAATACCTTGTGGCGGATTATACCTGGTATATCCCTGCTGCTAGTCCTTATTATCGCCTTAAACATTCGAATATAGTGGATGGAACTTCCGAGATAACAAATGATGGAACAACATTGACTGAAGTTGTGGATTACGAGCTCGACCATATTGCGGGTGTCATCAAATTCAACTCTTCATCGATCACCAGCATTACCGGAAATGTTAGTGCCAATTACACGTATTATTCGAACACTATCACAATTCCCGTTCTCGTCAATGTTTGGTCGCCTATTGATATGTTCAACTACGGAGGTGACAATTGGCTTGGGTATGAGCCGCTTTACAACAATTCGGTCATATTGAGTGGATATGACATGACATTGAAATCCGGGTCTACTTCAGAAGAAAAGCCATATACTGGAGACCGGCGCTTTTTCTTCTTTAACATTCCAGACCAAGGAATATATCATGCTCAGTCCGATGACATGTACCTTGTCCTTGAAGCGAATTGGACAACCAAGCCGTCAGATATTGACATTCAACTGTTGTCTAAGACAAGTGCTGATACTGCGGCTAATGAGGATTCTGCAAGATACGGGACATACACTTTAGAAACACTGGGCGGCAGTGAAGAAATCAGTGAGCCCGTGTTTAACACGGCAACCAACATTTCTGAAGAAGTTGTGGCCCTTGGATTAAGAGCTGGTTTAAATGTCGTTATGCTTAGAGGTACTGTGTTAGACGGTTCTACATCCAGCGAAACCTTCAGCGGTTATTCATGTGATGTTTCTCCCAGCACCAGCGTGGATGTCGTTACACCAGACGCCGCAGGAGATATGCCGGTTTCATTCTCCTCGAACAGGGATTGGAGCAGATTGCGTGCCTCGGCAGTGGGGCCAGCTGTCACAGAATCCTACAAGGATGTAGAGATTAAACAGGACTACGAGCCTTGGTGGAATTTCCCCTGGGGTGAATGCAATTACCATGGGTCATACACAAAATACATCAATCTCACGAACGTTCTGATATTGGAGGTTCACATCATGGGCCATGATGATGCCCCTGACCTTGACCTGGCTGTGTTCAGGGACATAGACGGTGATGGAAAGGTGACTTTGGGCGTGGAAACCCCGAACTCAGGATTGTTCGAATCCCCCCCAGTATGGATGTATGATGCAGACTGGGACGCGGATGAAACCGTTAAGTGGGTCGCTCCGCCTGACGGCGCATACATAATAAAGGTCATAGGATTCGACACAAAATCCATTATCTCTACGGGAGAACCGGGCGGCCACTTCGACATTGACATCGGCCTTACTCTGGATACGGGCAAAGGGTACGAGTTGGCTGGCACGAATGACGATGACATGATTGTTGACCCTGATTCAGGCGATGTGACCCCCATCCCTGCCTTCAACAGTATTGATTTCGACATCGTCTGGAATTTTCCGGGATCTACGGGTGATGGTGATTATGGTGGCGCGGTCCTTTTGGGGACCGAAAGCGCTCCGGGGCTAATAGTCATCCCAGTCACCATTTCCCTTGACAGATCTGCTCCGGTAATTGTTGATGTCGGTCCGCCCGATGGCGCCGTAATTGACGATACCAATCCCACCATTTTCGCCTCAATCACTGATTCCGAGCGTTCTGAAATCGAAACAGCCAGAATGTTCATCGACTATGTCGAAGTGACGGACATATCACTGGTTTCCGTTCCATTTGATGATCAGGATGCATTATCGGGTTATCCGCTGGGTATGATTGCATATGAACCCGGAGGTCCACTTTCGGAAGGGGCTCACCGAATCGATGTTATTGCTATCGACTGGGCTGGCAACGAAGAGAAAGAAACATGGGTATTTACGGTTGATACGACACCGGCTGCCATGTACTTTGAATTCCCGTCCGACGGCATTACCTATGTCAGCTCAGCGGATGTCACAATCAAGGGAAGCACCGAAACTGGAATCGAAATGGCTCTGGTAGGTGCCGAAACGACAGGCATAGTCCAGAAGGATGATGGGAGTTTCGAGGCTCCCGTTACCTTGAGCCCTGGTGACAATGACATCGTAATCAGAACGACGGACGCGGCCGGAAACATCGCTGAAGTCAACCGCAAGATTGTATACGACACGACGATGCCTTCGATCTCATCGCTGAGAAGCACAGAGGGTACACTGACTACCGCGGACATCACAACCATATCTGGTGAAGCCAGTGAATTTGGAACACTGATAATCGGCGGCAGGGGAGTTACCGTGAACAGTGACGGTACATTCGAGATCGTCGTTGATCTGGTAGAGGGAACAAATACAATCGAAATCGCCTTCACGGACCTTGCCGGTAATCTTAACACCATCTGGATGAGCATCACGAAGGACACTATCGCTCCCGGAATCGATGTGGACATTCCGACAACTGTACATGAGGGAACACTGGTTATCAGCGGAATAATTACCGACGCCTCGGAAATATTCATCAACGGAAAGATACCTGCGACCAACATGACCCGCGACGGTAATCTGGAGTTCTCGAAGTCGCTGGCTCTCAGCTACGGCCCGAACACGATTGTCATAGAAGCCACGGACGATGCAGGAAACGTCGTGGAGTACAGGCACGTCGTCGAATACACGCTTCCGACCAAGGTCAACTACGTGGCCATCGGCTTGATGGTCGCGCTTCTCGTAATCGGCCTGATAATCGGACTCATGTTCGCCGGCGGTCTTGGCGGTCTTGGCTTTGGCAGAGAGCTGGAGGATGAGGAGGAATACATACCGCCCGGAGAAAGGACGGAAGAAGAGTTGGGCGAGGAAGAAGCGGAAGCCCCTGTCGACGAAGAACTGGCAGAGGGCGAGGGCGAACCCGAGGACCTTCCTGTTGAAGAGCCTGAAGAGGTTCCGGCAGGTGAAGCCGAACAGGAGGAACTCGCTGTCGAAGAGGCAGAAGAGGTTACGGCAGATGAGGAAATAACTCCTCTGGAAGATGAAGAAGATATCCCGGATGTCGATGCAGAGCCGATTCCAGAGGAAGAAGCTATGCCCGAGGACCTGCCAAGCGAAGAGGGCGAAGCAACCCCCGAAGAAATCGGTGACCAGATTATCGAAGAGGAGGTTTCTGCGGAGACAACACCCGAACCTGTTGCAGAAGAGCCCGTTGTTGAGGAGCCAGTTACTGAGGAACCACCGGCTGAGACAGCTGTCGAGCCCGACGGAGAGCCGATCGAAGACGAACGAATTGCCAAATTGAAGGCTGCCTTCGAGGACGGAAAAATATCGCAGGAACTCTACGAAAAGAACCTGGCCAGATTGAAAGGTGATTAATCACTAAAAGCGAGCATTTCATTCCCAGGACAGTTCGTACTCCGAGTAGTCATCCTCAGATTCATTGTCC
>DAOVAY010000044.1 GCA_030670795.1 Methanobacteriota archaeon
ATTTACTATTAGAATATTCAATTATTTTGTTTTAATATTGTATATATAAAAAGGTTTTTTACCGATAGTGCATTGGGGGTAATAGGGATTCAGAAGGGAGGTACCCAATATGCTGAAGGATATCGTGCATACTCGTATTGTGTCAACGCTTTTGATTGTTACATGTATCGTCGTGTCGGCGGGTATGGCCGGATTCTTTCTGGACCTTTTCGAGACCGCCGAGGGAGCTGTGAATACGGCCCCTACCGCAGACGCAGGAACAGGGCCGCTGGGCGGCTTTACCTCTGTTTCTATGAGCTTCAACGGGAACGAATCCATGGATGATGACGGCGAGATCGTTTCCTATGATTGGGACTTCGGCGACGGGTTCGCCGGAATCGGGGTCAAACCGAGCCACACATACTACGACTCTGGTGAATACCTGGCCATGCTGACGGTCACCGACAACGACGGGGCCAAGGACACAGACACCATCGAGGTTTCGATAAGTGACGACCCGGAGGGAATGTACCAGCTGGTGACCGTGAACGAGCTTTTTGTAAACGGCACCCAGTACTTCGAGACTCTCGTCAAGGTGGTCAATGCAATGGTCACAGATGACGGAAGCTACGGAAGCGGGTACGGGAGCGACCCCTCGGGATGGGTTAAGTTCGAGATATCGGACACCACGACATCCGATTCCATAGAGTGCTACGTCGAGGGCGGGGCAACGCGGCCGCTCGAATTGCGCTACGGAGACCTCCTTCAGATATACTCCATGCTGGACAAATACAGTGGCCAGTGGGAGCTGCATGTCAGGGTCGATACTCCGGACAAAGTGGAATTGATGCCTGCTGTTTACACGAACTACACGCTTGCCGAACTGCTGTCTGACAGGGAAGCTCACTCCAACGAGTATGTGCGCTGCACCGAGCTGGAGGTATTGACCCACACCACTTACGGATGGATGGTGACCGACGACACCACAACAGAGGAGATACAGGTCTACCCGCAGCCCGGTGCCGTGACCCCGGCCTACGTGAATGTCAGCGACAGGATAATGGCCCAGGGTATTTTCACATTCTACGATTACAACCAGGATAAACAAGCGAGCGACGACGAGTGGGAGATAAAGGTCAGAGCAGCGGCAGAGGACAAGGTCGAGCGGACTTACGAGTTCGATTACCCGCCGATCATAGCCAATGTCCAGCATGACCCGGCCGTGCCGTCGCCGTACGCGCCGGCAAATATTTCCGCCACCATTACGGACAATACGGGAATCGCATCGGCAACGCTCCGTTACGCATATGACGGAGCGGCGCAGACCGCTGTCGCCATGACCCGGTGGGCCACCACAAACACATACCTGGGCGATATTCCCGCATCTGCCACTGGCACGAATGTTTCCTATTACATCGTTGTCACAGATATAGTCGGACAGGAGGTCATTTCCGACACATACTCTTACATAATAACAGACTCGCCCCCCGTCATCTCAGACATACTTCAGGAACCGGAATGGGTGAGGCCTACCGACGCGGTGGTGATATCTGCCTCGGTCTACGAGGACAGCGGTATCGTGGCAGTCAACCTGACCTACACCAACGACTCCTGGGTTTCATGGTTCAATATCACAATGCTGGACGATGGCCTGGGCGATGATGTAGCGGCAGGTGACGGAATATACACCTGCAGCATGGGCACCTTCCCCGAAGCCACGACCGTGAATTACTTCGTCAATGCCACGGACGGCATCGGCCAGTCCGATGTTTCCATTGATTACGAGTTCGTCTCGTCGTTCGACCAGCCCCCGCAGTTCAGAGGGGTGTTCAGAAGCAATGAGCTACCTTCCTCAAGTGACACAGTGAAAATCATCGCAGATGTCACAGACGACCTCAAGATGGAGAACGTGACCCTTTACTACGATGCGGACACGGGCGCCGGATTTGTCCAGGTCAACATGACCCTCGGACCCGACGGCTATTACGAGGCATCAATTCCGGCCCAAGCCGCCCTGACCGTTGTCGACTATTATGTCAATGCCAGCGACAACGGCAGTCATGTGCAGAAGTTCCCAGCCGGAGAGCCGTATAGATATATCGTTGACTACAATGTGCCGTCTGTTCTTTGCACAACAGGCCATGGCGAGTATACAGGGATGGACGACTTTTCAGACCTTGTTCGGGATATGGGTTATACCTGGTTAGAAGCAGATATCAACGATGTGGCTCTTGAATGGGTTGAATTCATTATAATCAGTGACCCAGAAGAACAATACACTGCCGCAGAAATGACAATGCTATACAATTTCGTGAACAATGGCGGCGGCCTTTTGTTGATGTGCGAGACTGATTGGAGCGATTACGGAAATCCCGAGAATTGCAATCCAATATTGGAAAATCTAAGTATATCTGGTAGGTTTAATGACGACGGTTATCAGGATGCTTGGTACTTCTTTGATTACCCATCATTTTCAGAACCTGGGGGAACAATTGGGGATGCATCATATCATCTTCCATATTTCAATTTCTTACATAGGGGAGTAAATGGCAGTTACAACCCGGGAGATTATGACGACTGGGGCTGTTTTGACCTTGATGATACAGAGATAACATCAGGGTTTGTGGAAAATAAATCATGGATGAAAGGATGGTCGATGTCAACACTGGTGAGTGTTGGCTCAGACACGGTTGTCATTCAAGGTTCAGACCATGGGTTCAATGCAGATTCAACTGTTGGTGAACCTTATACACAATATTTAGAAGGCAGCCGGCCGCCCATACTTGCGGCACACACAGGATTGGGTACGGGAAGGGTCCTGTACGGCGGTATTGCCAGCATGGTTTCGAACGCTAACTGGGCAGGTTGGGAGCATTCCAATGTCACTACATTTGTAGAACACTGTATTGATTGGCTGGTCAACACACCTCTCCTTCCAGCCCCGTCAATAGACAATGTTGTACAGACACCCATTGATGTTACCAGTTCGGATGACGTGACTATCGACTGCTCCGTGACTGACGTGGGGCCTGCAATCAGCAAGGTAACATTACATTACTCAGTGAATGGCAGCCTTTACCAGACAATGGACATGACTGATCTTGGTGGTGGTGCATACACCGCCGACATCCCTACTTATGCATCAGGCTCAGTAATCACTTACTACATCGAAGCAGTTGATGCCAGTGATAACTTCGGATTTTATCCCAAAGTTCCTGGTGAGACTGGAATCGGCTGGTACGCCATCCAGGGCGGCGTTGTTGATCATATCGTGATAAGCGAAGTTGCCTATAACCCCAGAGGTAATGACCCTGATTATGAATTTGTGGAATTATATAACCCATTCCCTGCACCCCTCTCACTCGAAGGATGGTCCATCGGAAAACAGAAAGCAGCTAACAATGTAACTGACAGAACATCAGCCTTCCCAACAGGTAGCATGATTCCCGCGTACGGTTATTTCCTGGTAAGCGGATATAAACTTGATGCAGTTTTGGAAATTGACGCTTATTTGAACTTCGAATTCGATATGGTAAACAGTGATGGTTTAGGCTTGAAACTCTACGATGCCAGAGACGTCATCATTGACCGTGTTGCATACGTTTTTGATGAAAATGATATTCCTATCTACGATTCCACAATGTGGGAGGATTATCCATATATTCCACCTGACCCCGATGATGGAAGCTTTGAGCGTTTACCGACAGTAAATTCAATCGAAGGAAATTATATCGATACCGATAACAACTCGGCTGATTTTGAATTCAGGTATTCGGAAGAACCGCGAGCTTCCTGGTGCCCCCCCGAATACCCTCCCTGGGCAGACACTGTGACAAGCCCCTTCCCGCTTCCGGATGACCACCCCTCCAAGCTGGCCTCAGTTCCTTCATCCGAGATTCTGTTGTCGGAGCCCGAACCTGTTGATACGTTCGAGGCCAGTCCTCCGTTCGAGCCTGACATTTATTCAGAACCGCCTGTTGTGGAAGACGTAGGCCGGATATCCGTGGGAGGCCTGTTGTTCGCTCCCATGATGATAATCCCATCGGCAATTGTCATCGTCTCCGGGAGGCGGTGGAAGTGAGCGAGAAGCATAAAGCTCTCATCACTGTCACAGACCATGAGGAAGTCGAAGCCAGATGCACGAATTGCGGAAGATACATCGGGCCGATAGTCACCTGTCCTTTCTGTGGAAAAAGGGTGAAACGGCATTCGAGGATCACCCTCACCAAAAATCTGGCCCTGACCTTCGCCGTGGTCGGCCTCCTGGTACTTCACGGCACGTCCATGATTTGGGGCACGCCTGCCATGAACATCGAGGACCTCACCGAGACCACGAACTATGCATACGTGAAGATCAGCGGCATCGTGACGCGCTCGCCGACATATTATCCGGGGGATAACGGGGCGCCGGGCACCATATATTTCAATGTGGATGACGGCACCGGGGAACTGAGCGTCAGGGCGTACCCGCATCCTGTAGTGTACAATATGCTGGAAACCGGTAAAGTTCCCGCCTTCGGGGACCGCGTGAACGTTACGGGCAATGTCTACTGGTACAACGCGGAGCAGGGCTTCATCCTCAACTCGCTGGCACAGCTGGAGATATACAGGCCGAAGGCGCACAACATGACAATCACCGAGATAAACGCCCTGTCGGCAGAGGACATGACCGGGTATTACAGGGCAACCACGTTCGGCACGGTGACCAGCTGGAGAAAGTTCGATTTCTCGGTGGATGTCACCATAATCGACGAGAACCAGGAAGAGATGTCTCTTTACATTCCCAATTCCGTATTCGACATGACCGGAACAGGTGTCCTTGGAACCCTGACAACCGGCATGGGCCTTGAAGTCACTGGCTGCCTGGAATATTACGATGCCGGAAGCTACTCCAAATGGGAGCTTATACCTGCGACGATGGACGACATCAAGCTGGCACAGCCGGAGCTGGAGGTAAAAGACCTCGAAACATCGCCCCTCGTGTTCCCGTTAAACCAGCAGTTCACGGTAAACCTTACGGTCGTCAACAACGGCCAGCTGCCTGTTCAGGAGTCCACGCTCAACATTTACTTCGACGATGTGTTGGAATACACGTCATCAATAAGCGCTCTCGGCGCGGGCGAATCCTACGATGTCTTGTACGATACCATAGTAACGGACGACAGGGCCAGCCTTCTCATCAGGGCGGAGATAACCGTCGACGAGCCGCTCACGGACAGCGATGATTCCAACAATTCGATTTCACTTCAGGGGGGTGGCTGATTGGAGACCGAGTTGTGCCCCCTGTGTGGTTCAGAGATTGAGAAGGGCCGCGCATGCCCGTTCTGCGGCGATGCACCCGCGCCGGCAGAGGAGCTAAAGCCAGAACCAGTGCCCGAAAAGAAGGCACCTCTTACCGACGATGAGAAGCTGGCCCGCATCGAGCAGGCCTACCTTGACGGCAAGATGACGAAGGAGCAGTACGAGAAGAACAAGGTCAAGTTCGCGAAGACCGATACCCCGGCAGCCGTGCCGCCGTCGGTAACAAAACCACCGGCAGCCGTGCCGCCGCCGGTTGCAGTACCGTCGGCAGCCGCGTTCCTCAAAGAAGAGCCGGCAAAGATAGAGGAAGACCCGGACCCGGGCAAGGAATGCCTGAGCTGCGGTCATGTCATAGGTTCCAAGTCAGAATGCCCCAGGTGCGCCGCAAAGCAGTACAACAGGTTATCGGAGAAGAAGATCATCGCGATTTCGATGGTTCTCCTCCTGCTGGGCGCGGTCTATCTGGGTGCGGCGGGAATCTATGCCGAGACCGATATCACAGTGGTTGCCGACATCCAGGAATCCGACAATTTCAGGAACATGCGGATCGTCGGGAAGGTCATCGGCGTCCCGGACTTCTATCCCGAAAAATACGAGCCAACCGGCGTTCTGCGGCTTCTTGTGGACGATGGCACCGGCGATATATGGGTTCGGCTGGTCTCGTCGGTCACCCTGACTCTCATCGAGGAAGGAAGGATTCCCGGCTTCGGCGATACAGTGGATGCCGAGGGCGCCCTGTTCGTCGGGGACGAGGGGTACATGCAGGTGAAGGTGCGCGACAAGAACCTCTTCCACATCCTGGAGAGGAACTATACGGAACTTGGGGTTTCGGACCTCGTACCGTCCGTAAAATCGGATTACTATGTCGGCCAGCTTGTCAGCGTGAACGGAAGAATAGTGGACAAGTTCTACCTCGATGGGTTTGCCTGGATATTCGACCTGGCCGATGAGAGCGGCAACAGCATCAGCGTCTTCATGCCTGAGACCATCGAGCAGCTGACCGGAGAGCTGGACGTGAACTCCATCTTCCTTTCGGAGGTGAACATCAAAGGCGCTCTGGAGTGGTACGAGGGCGGCCGTGAATGGGAGATCATTCCCGGAAGCACCACGGACATCACCGTTACCGCGCCGTACACCGGCGACACATACCTGACCATGACCGTGGGCGAGATGCTGGCCAATGCCACGGCGCTCGAGAACCTGTATGTGCAGGTGGAGAATGTCACGGTCGAGTGGAGGTACGAGGACTGGCTGTTCAGCGTTTCCGATTCCACGACCTACGACGAACTGTCGATTTTCGTAGATTACAATGCCAACTCCAGCACCAACATCAAGGAGGGCGACGTCATGACGGTCAGAGGCTGGGTGACTTACTACGATAGCAACGACAACGGCGTTCCCGACCTTGACGAATGGGAGCTCAAGATAAGGGAAGCGTCGAGCGACTTTGCGCTGGATGTTTCAGAGCTGTGGGGTGGTAACTGATGCATTTCTACATTGTGGCTTTATTGTTCGCCATCGCCGGAACGTTTGTCGCCGCTGGCGTGTCCTGTTTCCTTCCTGGCCTGCATGTCTATAACGTCATGGGATTTGTAGTATTATTTTACCTGCCGTTCATCGATGTTGTCGAGCCTTTCCTGATGCTGATGTTCCTGGCGGGGATGGTGACCGGTTTCGGCATTCTGTTCACCATCTCGACCATTTACTACAGCGCGCCGGACGATACCACGGCGTTCTACTTCATGCCCACGCAGAAGTATCTCATGGTCGGCAGGGGCCACGAGGCGGCGATGTTCGCCGGAATAGGAGGTCTCATGGGCCTGTTCGCCTTGGTAATAATCCTGCCTTTCTTCATGGGCTTCCTCGCAACGCTGAGGGAACTGGTGGGCCCGCACATCCACTGGCTCCTGGGCTCGATAATCGCATTCCTCCTCATCAGCGAGTGGCCGAGGGAGTACGGAAGGTCGAAGATGCACATGTTCGACCTGGACATGAGCTACAAGGGCGACCTGGACAAGGGGAGGATACCCGAAGCCCTCAAAACAGGAATATCGGAATGGAAGAAGCCGCTGGGCAGGGACGTCGTCATCACAAAGCCAAGGAATTTCGAGTGGGAGATAGGCGACGGAAGGCGGACCTACATCATCCACGAGACCAGCCCGTTGAAGGACACGACCACCGGCGAGTTCAAGAGCCCGCCCAGGCTGATGGTCCTCAACCGGACCCCGAAATGGTACAGGCTGAAGGAGGCCTACAAGTCCAACGCCGCGGGAGTGCTGACATTCGCCCTGGCCAGCTGGTTGGGAATGCTCGTCTTCTTCAAGACCATGGTCCCGCCTGACAGGGCGTTCCAGACGCTCATGCCGACCTTCGTCGGTCTCTTCGCGACATCGGCGATCGTCCTGGCGTTCATATCGCGCGTCAAAGTCCCGAAACAGCACCTGGCAAAGTGCTACGACCTGGACACCGAGACCATCGCAAAGGGCTCCGGGTCCGGGGCATTGGCGGGCATCTTCGCGGCCTTCATTCCGGCGGTAACGCCCGGCGTGAGCGGGACCCTCGGCGGCAATGCCACGGGTCTCAGGGACGACAAGATATTCATCATGAACGGCGGCACTAATCGTGTTGTCTATTACGTGGGCGCCATAGCCCTGTTCCTTCTGCCCCTGCTTCATCTGAGACGCGGCGGGATGGCCATCAACGTCAACCTGTTCTTCGTTCCCCAGACAACGGAGCAGTTCCTCCTGATAACCGCGGCGATCGCGATATGCGGGTTCATATCGTTCGTGATGCTCATCTATGCCAGCAAGTTCGTGGCAAAGCTCGTGGAGCGCATTCAGTACCAATATCTGAATCTTATCGTGTTGTGCATAATCATCGCCATAATATTCCTGATGACGAGCTGGCAGGGCCTTGGACTGATGTTCGTGGCGACGATGATAGGGCTTGTACCAGTGATGTGGAACAGCAGACGACTGAACCTTCTGGCGGTGATACTTGTGCCGATATGGCTTAACATGGCCGGAGTGGGACCGATGATAGCGGAAATGATGGGGTTGGCTTGAATGAGTTCGCTATCGCTCACCATTCTGAATTTCGAACTTTGTTCGAACTTTCAAATGTGCGAATCTCATTCGCACATTCAACTCGGAGTTTTCACCTCTATGAAAACTCTCCTTGCAACTTTGCATTCGCTCACCATTCAACTCGGAGTTTCCAAATCTATGGAAACTCTCCATGCGACTTACACTCTAAGTTCGGAAATGATATGGAGGGATGAAAGTTGAAGGGATTCACGCACTTTCTTTGCGGAATAGCGGTTGCGACCGCCTTCGGCCTTGCCGTGGACGCGGCCGCCGAGCACATGGCGCAGATAATAATTCTCGGCGGGATTTTCGGGTACATGCCCGACTTCCTGGACTTCAAGGTGGCCCGTTTCCTGGAGGACTACGATTACGAGGTCGACCCCACTCTGGAGGGGGACATCAACGCCCAGAGGATCGCGGAGCTCTTCGTCGAGGCCATCCACAAAGCAAGGGACACAGGAAAATATACGAACATCAAGTTCAACACCATGAAGATCGGCGCGGACACATGGAGGCAGTACGGCATAATGGTCGACAACGAGAACAAGAGGATAATCGTCAAGATAGGCCCGTTGGTCACGACCGGCAAGTCACCCATACCCGAAACCACACCCCCCGACGAGGAAGGCATCGGCGTCGCACATTACGATGCCGAGCTGGAGCACACCTACGAGGCCTGGACATACGCAGATATAATGAGCGGACCGGACTACGGCCTGGTCCCGCAGCCGAAAGAAGGCAATATCCGACTGGACTTCATTCCCTGGCACAGGAAGTGGAGCCACAGCCTCACCTGTGGTCTGGCCGTTGCCCCCTTCGGTCTTCTGGCCTACCTTGGGATATCGTGGCTTTTCGCCGGTAGCGACTGGGTGTTCAATCCGGAGCTCGCGGTCGTGGTCTTCATGATATGCCTTTACGCGTACTGGCTGCATGTCATAGTCGACCAGTTCGGCGTGATGGGAAGCAATCTTTTCCCGCCCTTCACCAAGAAACGCTCTCAGGGGCTGTCGTTGTTCCACAGCGGGTTATCCATAGCCAACTTCGGGACCAACTGGATATCGGTCGCGGTCATTCTCTACAATCTGAATTACTTCGCCGACGAGCGCGTGTTCGGCACGAACCCTGTGAAATACTTCGTCCTGACCACGATAATACCGCTGACCATCCTTGTCCTTATCAGATACTTCTGGCTGAAGAAGACCAGACCAAAGCAGGAAGACGACAAGGAGGAGCAGAAGTTCCTGGAGAAGATTGACGAGATAATGGAATATGGATCCGGGGATAATGTCTGAACATCCAGACTGTTCGGTCTGGATGTTCACATTCAAGCACGGATTAAAAAAGTAAAAGGGAGGGAGCCAGTGGGCTCCCTATTTTTTCACTTCGTACCTATGGAAGGTTCCACGGCTGCTGGATGGTCGAGTAGACCCAGTACGCATTACCAGCAGTCATTGGGGTCGCGCCGTTGGTTGTCTCGATTATGGCGTATGGCGACGGTTCATCGTAGTAGCCTATCTTCGTCACGGTGACTCCCCAGCCGGGCAAGTCTGCTGCCGTGCTAGCAACGAGTGACGGATAGCCGACGAGGTTCCAGCCCACTTCGAGCCAGACCGTTTCGCCGGCGGGGTCATTGCCGGTGCCGACCGTCAGCATGTCGTCGCCGGGAGGCGGATTGTCCGTGATGTGGAGCCAGAAGCCCATCTCGTTGTTGATCGGGTCGGGCACGTCCTGGGTGCCGCCCCAATTCTTGTTGTAGGACTTCCAGTGGTCGGCTACATCGGTCGGGTCGTACCAGTATATTATGTCCCAGGTAACATCCTGTCCGGGACCGTCGCTGCCCCAGGTCGCGTCGTCGAATATCGTCAGGACATCGCCTGTGACGGTTATCGGGAACGACACGAACTGCCAGCCAGTGGTTACTGATATAGGTATGTCGTAGGTTATCGCCGGGCCCGAGGAAATCACGGGCTCGACATACGACGGTGCAACATAGTTGTCGAAGCTCAGGAAGAACTGCGGAGGACCGCCGACGGAGCTGATGTACATCCTGTCGATTTCCACGGTGTCCAGATTTGTGTTCCCGGACGTTCTGTCCATATCTCGCACGCGGACGTAGACCGTTCCGGCCAGCGCAGGCAGCGAAGAATCAGTGTATGGGCTGTCCGTTGCCGAATCTACAATCACCATGTCAATGTAGCTGATATCGTCAGTCGAATAGGCGAAGACGAAGTCGTCCCCTTCGCCGTTGTTAGTCCGTCTGGCTTCAAGGTGGAACTCGTACGGTGATTCGCCCGCAGGCACGTCGACAGTCCACTTGTGCTCCAGCAGCGATGTGTCGACCGAGCCGTTGATGTAAACATCGTCAATGGCCCACCAATAATCGTATTCCGCATCGTAGAACCAACCTATCTGGACGTTGGCACTTCCCGCACATTCGGCAGTTATGTCGAACTGTAGAAGGCCGCCGATGTCGGCTCCAACTGAGTGATAGAGCTCCGTATCTGACTGGTCTACGCTGCCGTCCGTTGCAACATAGACATAGATTCCTTCTGGGTCAATCTCATTGTACCAATTGTATTGGTGCATGAAGTCCAGCGTAACAGTGTCATAGGATGATGAATCGAAGACCGGTGATTTCAGCCAGGCCCACATGTTGGCACCGACCCCGGTGTTGTCGGAATCGCTGACCATCGCGTAATCGCCAGCCGCGGCGATAATGTATTCTGTGGCTTCGGTCGGGTGCCACTGTGCTTCAGCTGCGGTGCCACCGCCTGCGTCATAATCAGCATTATCCCAGCCGGCAGGCAGCGAACCGCCCTCCTCGAAGTCCTCGGTAATTATCGTTATCGAGCCAGCACCGCCGGAAATCTCAGTAATTCCCTCGCGCACGTCATCGCTGGCGAAGGTTTCGTTATAATCCAAGGCCAGTGTTCCTAGAACAGGCACATCTGATGTGGCGTAGTTGTAGTGCGGCGAGTTCGGTGCTCCGGCACTCGCATCCAGATGTATCTCAACAATGACATGCTCTCCCGCAGTCAATGTGGTTCCGCCCGGCACGTTATAGACCCAGCTGAACTCGTGGTCAAAGAGGTACCCGCCGACGAACTCGTCGTCCAGGCCGGTGGTGAACAAGGCACGCGGGGTGCCGTCATCTGCGATCACCTCCGCATAGAGGGTTCCGTTCGCGGCATCGGACGACACGTGGCCGAAAATCGAGAATGTCCAGTCACCGGCAACATCGGTAACTTCTGTTGCCACGTACTCGCTGGCAAAGGAGCCGATGAGGAAGTCACCGATGCCCGTAATGTCAACTACTGTCTCCTGCAGGCTCAGCTCGGACGGTTTCATGTCCAGGTCAAGATTGGTGCCCAGGTTCACTGATTCAATCTGTAAGAACCATGCATCATTCGGCACGTTGTCTATTGAGAAATATTCAGGGCTCTGGTCAGTGCTTGTCTGGCCTATTGAGTCTGTAACATCAACCCTTACCATGCAGGCATAGCTGTCTCCAATGGATGTCGTGTCCCAGGAATAGGTCCCGGTATTGTCAAGTCCGCTGTCAAGTGGCTGCCAGGCCTCGCCGTCATCCATAAAGTAGATGTCAACGCAGCCGGCAGGCAATCCCATGTCATCGCTCGCCGTCCACGTAATGTCGATTGTGCCCGAGAAGATTTCCTCAGAGCCAGCAGGGTTGATTAGGTTGACGACCGGAGGCGAATCCGGGTTGAGCCATTCGATGATTCTGTACATCAAAAGGTCTTTGTTTGCCTGAAGGTCCGCGCCCTCGAAGTATTCGAATCCGATGTAAACCAGCCTGTTCGTGCCGGTGTCTGTCTTTGTCGCTCCGGTGACCCCGGGCGAGCCGTCCCCGTAAGTGAATATCATGTCGGTGAAGCCGTCATTCGGGCTTATCTCCTCGGGATATGAACCAGTAAAAGCATAGTTGGCCATGCCGTCTGTTATCTCGTCGCCGGTGTCTCCGTCCACATATGTTCCGAGCGAATCATCTGCGTCATAGTTCGTGTGGAGATATAGACCGTAGAAGTTGTTCGGAGACGGGCCAAGCCCGATGCCTGTATCATCCTCTGCAGCGATATCATAACCTATATCCTCGCCGTTGACATACACACTGCCGCCGGCATCCATGAAGTTCATCAGGGCCGTCTTGTCAGTGGCAGCCAGTGTTGCGGTGGTGTCTGTAGCCCAGACAACGATCTTATAATTGTCGAGCGTGGTGCCGGCATTGCCGTTGTCGTAAAGGTAGCCATTGTTGTCCAGCGCGGTCTGGTACTGGCCTATCGCGGCGTTCCCGTCGTTTACAAGAAGGATTGCCGGCATTACCGATGTGTTAGTCATATGGCTGTCGCTCTTCGCCGGGTTATTGTCCGATACGGCAACTACCTCTATCTCCGCATATTCGTTGGGCAATGCCGAAACAGGAGCAGTTACCGTCAACAGTACTGTTTCGATTCCCAATGAGGGCAGAACAGCTGTCTGGCCTACGCTAAGGCCGGCAGTCCATGAGGTCGGGTTATTGAGATATAATGTGAAAGAATCCGGTAGGGTACCGGCAT
>DAOVAY010000050.1 GCA_030670795.1 Methanobacteriota archaeon
AGTCGTTTTTCCTGCCCCATTCATTTCATGCCCACCCAATTCAATTTTGGTGCCCCCACTTTTTATTACTGCCCACCCCATTTACTCGGCACACCCCCCACCCTTGCGTCCCTGCGCTGGTCAAACCCACCCCCCTTTGACCTGCTCGGGACGCCAGCCATTGCCCATCCCCCCATGTCCTGCTCGACGCGGCCGGATACTGGCATTGTTTATTCTGATTATTAAAACAATTTATTTATAATACAAAACACAATGTCGAAGATGATGGAAGAGAACGTTGACCTTGAAGACATCGTGCTCCAGACCCTTTACACCTGGGGGGCCAAAGGGGTAACCAGAGAGACTTTTTACAACGTCATAAAAGGCCTGAACTACGACGACCTGAATCTGGTTTTGCAGATGCTGGAAGGCCTGAACTACGTCGAGATGGAATGGACCGGGCCGGCACGGTTCTTCGCCTATCTAACCCCTGATGGGGTTGCGTATTTCAAATCACGCGGCACGATAGAGCCGGACGAGGTCGAGGACTTCGAAGAGGCCATCTTGCAGATGCTGGTCGAGGCAGGCGATGAGGGTGTCACGTCCGAGCAGTTCGTCGAAGGGATAGACGGTCTGACAGTCGACGACCTCGTCACGTTCATCCTGGCCTACGAGACAGAGTACTATGTAAAACGGGAATGGACTGGCGACGGCAAGTTCACAACCTATCTGACCAACTCTGGAAGGGAATATCTGGAATCACTGGACGAGGTTGACGAATAGTCACTTCTCGGCGACCAACAGGATTTTTTTGTTAACATCTTTGAACTCGAAATCGACCGAATCCAGCATCGATTCCCACTTTCTCGGCTCCCTTGTAAGTTCCTGGATATCGAGAATCCTGAAGCCAGAAGCTTCCACAAGGTGCGTTATCTCATCTCTCGTGAACGCAAAATGTGTCTCCGCCATCTCCTCGAGCCAGTGCTCGTCATCACCTTCATAACAATCATAACCTCTGAAAAACTTGCTGACGAACTCGGTAGCTTCAGCAATATCCAGTCTGATTTCATCTCCTTTCCTGGTGAATTCGATGGTCCTGGGTTTGAAATCCCGCGCGAATTTGAGGAACCAGTCAAGAGCATTATTATCCTTAAATTTCAGGGTTACCGTTTGTGGCAATGGTTTCATGAATTCCAGGATCGCCAAACGTCCGCCGTCCACCAGTGCATCATTTGCATTAGCCAGCGCGATTTTCAAACCAGCAAAACCATGATAAGAGAAGATCTCGTGAAGGCACATCGAGAAAATTGCGGAATCCGCTTCGAATGTAAATCGAAGCGGTTCAGCGAAATCATCTAATTTGGTTGTCACTCCGTCCAGATTCAATTCGTTTACCTTGCCCAATCTCTCCTCGGAGAGGTCAATACCGATTATTCTGGCATCCGGGAAAATCTCTTTCAGATTCTCGATGACGAATCCACTGCCGCACCCGAACTCTACGATTGCGTCGCCCCTCAGGAATTCGCTAATTCCGGCAATGGCTTTTCTTTTTTCATTAAGCCAGGATTCCAAATCCGGGTCAAGCTCTTCCACGAGATTCCCCCTTTTTCATTGCGGTTCCAATCAAATGGGCAAGTCTCACAGGCTCGGGCAGAATTCCGCGAACAATCGAGGCCTTGAGTATTTCCGCCATGTCATCGAAATCCATCCCGACGCAGTCGACGAAGGCCGGCCCCTCGTCAAGCTCGACCTCTCGGATTTCGCGCCTCGTCATAATATCGAGGCGTGCCTGCCAGTCGTCGAAATGCTTCTTCAACGCAGCCTCTATTTCCGCGAAGTCGGGCATGTCGCGGGTGACTGTCGCGACAGGCAGGCCGGTCTGTTCGAGAACGGCCTGGATGTCCACCACGTTGAAGCCGCCGAGCGCGATGCCGTCGATGAAAATCAGTTTTAACTGTTTTTTGTATCGTGAATTATTGACCATTTTGACCAGTTTTTCGGTGGCGTCCAGGCCGTCGACCTCGACCTCGGAAACCAGGACGCCTTCCACGTAGTTCGGGAGGCGCATGACGACCCCGACAATCGTGGCTGTCCCGTCCTTGAAGTCGAACGAGGAATCGTCGATACCCAGTATGCGAATGTGAGTCTTCATCTAAGTGGGACTAATGATGTAAAAATATAAAAAAGGAAGAGTTGGCGTCCCCCAATTGTATCGGACAAGTGCGGGTCATGCCATTGTTCATGCACTGGTGCAGTGGTACGTTACACTCGTAGATATCCCGAAGGTCTCGATCTCATAGGTCAGGTCCATGGAGTTTCCGCTTATCGAGTAGTCCCAGTGGAGCCCTCCCCACGAGATGGTATCGGAATCGACCTCGCTCCAGGTGTTGCCTCCGTAACCTCCGAGAGAGCTTGAAGTCCCGTCGGCGTTGAATTCCAGGGTGGAGCCAGAAGGTAGCGGGACGTCCACGCTGACACCCATTGTCTCGGACTCCAACGTATTGACGTTCCACGTTCCTTCGATCCCGGACGCACCATTACCGCCTCCGCCCGTCATAAATACCAGTGCGAGGACCGCGACAACGACGATGACCACGACGATGACGGCAATCAGCGCCATCGGAGATTTCTTCTCTGCCGGCGCCATCGGTTGCGGCTGCTGGTACTCGCCGGGCGGTGGTTGTTGGTATTGCCCCGGCGGCGGCTGTTGCGGCGGTGCCTGAGGCGGCGGTTGCGGGTAATTCGGGTCCGGCGGCGGTGGTGGTTGCTGATAATCTTGCTGCATTTTATCCCTCGCCAGCACAATGGTTTTCCACTACTTAACACTTCTATCTGCCCGAAGGGGCCGCCTCTCGACCTCCAAACGGTCGTCCGTGGGGTACTCCTCGACGATGAAAGCCAGACCTTCCACATCTTCGTGAATTTCCTCCAAACGGAACTTTTTTCAGCAATGACAGATAGCTTATGTATATCCTAACTTAATTTTATATGTATTATAGCTCTCGCTAAGCAATAAGATAGGCGGCTATTTTATTTTTATTGTCTCGTTAGGGTCACTGTTTCTTGATAAGTGCTCCCGCTAGAATCACTATGGATTGTACCGACGACCAAGGTGCCGGTTAGCTCCAAGGTGCCGGTTAGCGAGTTGCCACTGATAGTCCCTTCGCTAATGCCCACAAGAAAAGATGTTCTGTAGTCTTCAATCACATTTGCCGTTCCAGCAATCCCTAAATCCATTCCTTTTAAGATATAGGCGGAGTAAATTCCTGATTCGTCCGCCCGCCCCCAATCACATAGATCTTTCCATTTACAACAGCTGAGGTCGCGCCATCTACTGGATTAGGTATAGGTGTTAATCCTGTTCTCCAAGTATCTGTTGCAGGGTCATACTCCTCTACTGTATCGATGTCGGGTCCATTGTTCCCAATCACATAGATCTTTCCGTTCACAACACCTGAGTTCATATTATATTTTGAACTTGGCATAGTTGATAATTGTAGCCACTCAGATGAAATCCAACTATTCGTTGCAGGATCATATATTTCAACTGGCCATACGTATGCACCACAGTACCCGCCCATGGCATATATCTTACCGTCAATTACCTCTGAGATTAAATAAACTCGTCCAGTGGGCATGGGTGTTAGTTCACCATTTTGACTAGTTCTCCAAGTATCAGTTGCAGGGTCATACTCCTCTGTCGTATTATGTTCAGAATCTCCAGCAGATCTCCCCCCAATCACATAGATCCTTCCATTCACAACAGCTGAGGCCATACCATATCTTGGCGTAGGCATGGGCGTTAATCCCGTTCTCCAAGTATCTGTTGCGGGGTCATACTCCTCTATTACGTTGGAGCCTCCACGGCCCCCAATCACATATATTTTTCCATTCACAACAGCCGAGGTCATCTCACATCTTGGTGTAGGCATGGGTGTTAATTCACCATTTTGACTGGTTCTCCAAGTATCTGTTGCAGGGTCATACTCTTCTGTCGTATTATAGATATAAGTGATGCCTTCACCATAATAATCATCTACAGAACAAGCATTTCTCCCACCTATCACATAAATCTTTCCGTTCACAACAGCCGAGGTCATATAATATCTCATAACTTCTGGCCCTGCAGGCATATCTGCTCTGGTTTCCCAGCTAAAGTTATCTACTGTAAAATCAGAAGTCTCACCTGCTGTTCCTTGCACTGTGTCTGATGGGGTTATTCTGATTCTCACATCATACTCAACTGAAGTCGTTGCAACATTATCAGCGACACTATCCCAGACATATGAATGAGATATTCCTGTGGGTGAAGATGCAAGATTGGTTGTTCCATCTCCACCGGTTCCTGGTTCTGCATTATTCCAGGTTGTGCCACCATCAATAGAATACTCGACCAATACGTTGCAGGTATCACTCGTTTCATCTATCAAAGTATAGGATATAGTTATATTTCCTGTTTGCATCCCAGAGGGAGCTGTTACAACTACTGTTGGGGGCTCATTGACAGGAGGACTTCCTAAGGATAAGGATGCCCATTTAATTGTAAAGCCCATAACCCCGCCGGTTGTGGCACTGATGATATAATCATCTACATAAACTCTGTAGAAGTTTTCAGTTGTGGTTGGTGGATCAACACTTCTATCGATAGTTTCAACTACATATCCGTGCCCTACAACAGCTCCACAGGTTGTAACCCATCCTAAAGTTGGAATATCTGTGATTGCACTAAGTCCTGATATTGCACCTATATCTGTGATTAAGCCTCGAGAAAAATCAGGAGTATGAAAATTATTGTTATTATCAAACCACATATCATTTGCAGCCTCAGATGAACCTACTTGTCCAGTTTCAAAGTCTAGGGCATTCAACCCATGAGCTGGTGCACGAAGTTCGGTTATAATAGTACCTGTAGGGTCACCCCCTCCATTAACAGGATCACTCCCTCCATTAGTATCAGAAGGTTCCGTCATAACAACAACATAAAATATAGCAACAAGTAATATTATTACCATACTTATAGTTATTACAGCCATAACAGCACCTGATTCTTGTTTTTTTGGTCTTTGCTGTTGGGGTTGTTGGTTTGTAGAGGTCTTTTGAAATTGTTGCTGTGCTTTTGGTTGTCCCTGTCCTGGTGGAGGTGGTGGCGGCGAGGGTGGGGGTTCTTGTTGCTCTATAATTGACTTCGCAGCATGTTCATTCTCTGGCAATGACTTTTGACACTGGCCACAATACTTATAATTTTCTGGACTGTCTGTTCCACAATATGGACAAAACTTCATGATTTCACCTCAGGTAATTTATTTTTACACTTAGTACAAAAATTGTAATCAATGGGATTATGAGCTCCACAAAATGGACAAAACCTATCCTGTTTTTCCATCTGGTGGGTTCGTTGTTCCTGCTGCTGATATTGTTGTAGTGGTGGTTGCTGTTGTGGCGATTGATATGATGGAGTTGGGGGGAGTTGCTGACCGGGATGATCCGGTGGTGCAGCCGCCTTGAAAACAGCCGATTCTTCAATATTTGGCGGACATTTCATGGGGACAGGGTTCTTCAGACCAATGTTGTTGATCGACATGGCCATCTTTAACTTCGGGATGCAGAGGACGCTGACCTGCGCGCCTTCCTGAATCATGCCCAATACTTCCTTCGTCTCGTATAACGAGATAGGCCCCACGGTGAAATACTGGCCTTTATACGTAGCGAAGGGGCTTATATATGCAGTGGTCCTGAGAGCAGATCCATGTACCTCGATTGCCGTCCCATCCTTCAGGGCGTCCGACATTTTCTTGCGGAACTGAAGGACACTGACGGGTGTGACTATTAGCGGGGCACTTATGGCGATAGTGACTATTACCGCGACAATCGTTAGGACCGTGGAGAGCGCCGGGTCCACCCAATCGCTCGAAAGCAGGAAAGTGATGAACATGAGGAAGAGGAAGAGGAGAAGCAGGATGGTGAACGTGATCCGTCTCAAAATTTTCTTGCCGCTCCGATAGCTTTTGGCAACGAGCTCCCTCTCCATGTCTGTCATAGGTCGCTTGATTATCTGGTTTTTCGCCTGAGGCATCTGGGGAGGGTGTCCGTCCATCCTCTCATCTCCCCTGCCTATGGGGGCATACGGACGCGGTGATGCCTGCGGGGCAACTTGTGGCTGTTGATATTCTTTGCAATTATAACAATACCACTGGCTGTATTGTTCTATGTAGCTTAATTGGGCTCCACATCTCGGACAAACAGACATCCTACTACCCATAATGTGAACATAACAGGCATATTTTAATCTTTTCTATATGGGTTTAAAGGTCGCCTTTCGACCTCCAGACGGTCAGCGGTCGGGTACTCCTCGACGATGTAAGCCAGACCTCCCACATCTTCGTGGATTTCCTCCAAAATCCACGCCGCGAGCTCGATCCTGCCTTTTTTCCCGTCAAATCTGATGAGTTCGTCGGGAATCTCGAACTCATCTGCAATATGTCTGGCCGCCTTCTCCGGCTCGTCGATTTCCACAACACCCTTAATGAACGTGCCATCCTCCGTAATAATTTCCAAAGGCGTCGCAGTCCTCTCAGCCCTGCGCATTATACGCCTACGCAGTTGAACTCCATCTTTGAAACTGGCAGAGCAATAATGAAGTGTGATGTCGGTATCGGTTTCCAGCAGCGAGAGCGCAGCCTCCTCGCTGCCCTTCACACCGCTGGCCACGTCCCCCGCTATCTCGTAGCCCCTGGCCTTCAGTTCCCGCCAGTTAGTTTCGGAAAATTCCAGCTCGTTTAGATTGACAAATTCCGCACCTGCCAGCTCCGCGGATTTTATGAGTTTACGGATGTCATCCTGCATGTCGGGGAGCGTCGGGATCTCCAATCCGGCCTTCATCCCGCTCTCCTTCGCAACCTTGATGCATTCAGGATAGCCAGTGTCCTCGAAGCTCGCCCAAACCTCCGGCGGCGGGTGAAATCTAATCTCATCCAGCCCCGCATCAGCCAGCTGTTTCACCTTGTCGGGGTCGGCGGTTGCGGTGTACAGGTGAGCGTGATGCCCATCGCCGAAATGCTCCTTCAAAATTTGCAGCCAGACTAGGGTTTTGGTTATCTGCAAGAGGGGGTCGCCGCCGGTTATCCCTGTTCCGCCGGCTCCTATGCTCTCGGCCTCGTCGATTATGTCGCCGGTATCTGAAATCAACTTCTCATTGGCATAGCCGCCAGGCTTCCCCTGTTTCTCCTCCGACAGAGGGCAATAGAAGCAGTCGAAAGCGCACTGGCCGGTAACCAGCAGGACCATCTTAGCCCCTTCCTCGCAAATCTCACATCCTTTCGGAAGCTGGCCTGCAACCGCGGAGCCGTTGGGGAGTTTATGAATCATCCATTCCTGTAATCCGCCTTTCTAATAATATGTTTCACACAAACATTTAAATCATTTTAAAATAATGTATTCACAATGAAGGGAAGAGTTCTTACCTTGTTAATCTCTGTTCTCGTAACGATAAGTCTGGTAGGACCGGCAATGGCTGGCCAGGCGGGAAACGGGAAGATAAAATCAGAGCCGCTGCCAGAACCGAAAGCAGTCCCCACTTTCATGCCGATTGACGGGGTTGCAGCCCCAATAGTTACAGACAACCGGGCTGTTGCATTTAATGTGGTGGGTGTTTGTGACATGGCGGTAGATGTATCGCTAGAGGTCGGGTCAGTTGCTGACTTCGCTATCGGAGCTGGTTCTGAGGGAATATTTACAGGCGTAGACGGAATAGAAGACAACTTTGCTACTGGAGTATTCACTGTTTTGGCATCCGGATTGACAGGAACCACACTCTATCATTGGAGGCTGACCGTTATTAACGGTGGGGACACTATCTACTATCCGAGTGCGACTACAACCGACACGGCTCAGACGACAATAGGGCCGGGGTCACCTCCTGCAGTTTCAGGACCAACTATGAATGTTCAAGACAAACCGACTAACACGGACCAAGGATATTTTCTGGGAATCAGTTGGATGGACGATAGTGGTGCAACTAGTTTTCCGCTATCCAAGATAGATACCGCTGGTTCTGCATGGATAGCGTGGAGTTCATGGGTTTACAGAGATACATCAACTCTTGATTACTTCAATCCATCAGGTACTACGGATAGTTACGTGGGTGCCTTCGGAATGTGGGATGACGGTACTGGCATGGCCTATTGGTACAATGACACAACAGATACACCATATTTTGATGATTATGCCCCGACTGTTTTTGAGAAGACGAACAAATATTCGGGTCCCCCTACTACTTCTTGGGACATGTACAACGGCCAGAACTACCGCACATTCACAAGCGACCTCACACCCGGCTGGATGGCCTCGGACCTCGCACTCGATATGAAGTCATACATCAATACGAACTACGGCGAAGACCTTGAAAATGTGGACATCCTAATAAAGATGTATGATTCAATTGCGGATACATTCACGACCTGTTACTACGTCGTAGGTCCTGGTTGGCTCAATAGTTTCGCACTTGCAGAAGGAATCTGTTATATCATTTCGATACTCAATAACAAGCTGGATTATGACCCCGTAGCTTACGATCTCCCAAATACGGAAATCACATCCCCAGTAACTATAGACATATATAATGGCAAAAATCTAAGAGGAGTACCAGTTTCATTATTATCTACTGCATCAGAGCTTGTGATAGACATCAAAACATATATTAACACGACTTATGGTGAGTCATTGGCGGACACTGATATTGAACTTGTAAGGTATAATTCCTCTACAGGCCAATATGTGACCTGCTGGTATAGTCCTGATTTTGATGTGTGGCTTAATGATTTTGATTTGGCCCGGTCATGGGGATATTGGATTAATATAAGGGATGGAGCATTGTCGAGCGAGCCAAGAGCATATACGCCATCATTTGGCAAGGGGGCCGGTGGCTCTGATGAGGTGTCTTCCAAGCCAGAACCAGAACCAAAGGCGGTACCCGTTTTAATGATGAATCCGCTTTCAGTGAATGTAAATGATGTCGGATTTGCAGTGGCTGGTGTTGTGCATAAAACTAGCGATGCAGAGGTCGAGGTCGGAACTGCTTCTGATTTCGTCATAGGCACTGGTGATATAGGGGTTTTCTCAGGGACAGATGGCATAGAAGATGCCTTTTCTACTGGTGCGTTTTTGATTCACTGTGTTGGACTCGATTCCGCCCAGACATATCATTACAGGGTGAAGATTATGGATAATTCGAGTCCAGGTGATTTCATGTATTATCCAGATGCGGCCGCTACGGTATCTGTCACAACCGCTCCCCCAGACTCGCCGCCAGGTTCCAATCCGAACGTTGCCTACCAAGCACAGGATTTACATACACATACGATTCAACCTTACTTCCTTTATCTATCTTGGGTGGAGGATGCTGCTCAACTATCACACCCACTGGCATTGATAGATTACGAGGGAATTGGAGCTGTTGGTTTTACGGGCAACAACTTCAGGGACTCATCAACTGGGTTATATATTCAAACAGGACCGGGATTCACGTGGCATGCAAATACGATGGGAATGTGGGATGATGGATATGGCTTTATGTTTTGGTGGAATTCGCTGCCAGATTATCCGAATTCCGGCTTTTTAGAGGCAGACCCACCAAGCCCGGCCTCAATTTTATACACCACAGCCGGAGGGCATTATGATTCTACAGCAACAGGTCCGGAGGGGTCATCTAGCTCTTTAGGTCCCTTCGCGATTACTTATAATCTGGGTTGTGGCTGTCAAGGAATAACCGAGCTATACTATTCTGACGATTATAATGCAACCTGGAATTATATTGATGCTGACCCAGATGATGATGGCTCATATTTATGGATTGCACCAGGTCCAGGCGTTTATTGGTGGATTGCAAACGGTGATTCCTGGATTGGACCGCCAGGAGCAGGTCAACCTGCCGAAGCAGGGCCTTATATTATCACTATACCTGAAACGTGGAACCTCCACAACGGCCAGAACTACAGAACCTTCTCGAGTGACCTCACACCCGGCTGGATGGCGTCGGACCTTGCGGAGGACATAGTAGCCTACATCAACGCTAACTACGCAGAAGACCTGGTGAACGAGGACATATCGATAACCAGGTACGACTCATTCGCTGGTTCGTTCAAGAAATGTTACTACGTCGTAGGCCCAGGCTGGCTCAATAATTTCGCACTTGCCGAGGGAGATGGTTACATCGTATCGATTCAGAACGGCAAGCTGGACTCGCAGCCGTTGGCCTATGAATTGCCAAACTCTGCAATCACAAATCCGGTGGCTGTCGATTTGTACAACGGTCGGAATTACAGAGGATTCCCGGTTACAACAAATGTGATGGCATCGGACCTTGCGGAGGACATAGTGGCCTACATCAACGCTAACTACGGAGAGGACCTGGAGAACATCGACATCGAGATTTCGATGTACGACTCATTCGCCGGTTCGTTCAAGAAATGCTACTACGTCGTAGGTCCGGGGTGGCTCAATAATTTCACTCTCAATCCAGAGGGCGGCTACATCATATCGATACTGAACAACAAGCTGGACTCACAACCATTGACCTATGTGCCTAGTTAATTCCAAAACCTCATATTTTATCTATAATAAGTTGTTTAGGCAGTCCAGATGCAGGCAGTGACAGGTGAGTTCGACGGCAAGAAGCACGTTTTAATAAAGGACGAAGCCGAGGCAAGCCAGACATATCAAAAAGGCTATTTCGGAAGCCCCAAGAAAGGCGGAGGCCTGAAGCTCGACATAATCGAGGCGATATACCTCTCCGAAATCGGGAAGCTGGACGTCAGAAAGGGCAAGGCCGTCATGGGCCTGGAGAAGCTTTTTCGACTAGGAAACGAACTGCTGGATAATTTTGAGATCAGGTACATCGTCTTCAGGGACCTCCGACAAAGGGGCTATGTTGTCAAGGCAGGCGCGAAGCCCCTGGATTTCAGGGTCCTGCCTAGAGGTGGAATTCCGGGCAAGAAGCCGTCGAAATACTGGGTGCTGGCCATCTCCGAGCGCGGCAAGTTCGACCTGCGGAAGGTCATCGAGGTCGTGAAGAGGGTGCGAAAGGTCAAGAAAACGCTGTTGCTGGCCGTCGTCGACGAGGAGAGCGACCTGACCTATTACAAGGCCAAAATAGTCGAACCCCACGGTCATGTTTCCTCGGAGGCTGACTTTCACATCGCCACCGCACTCTTCATGATGGACCGCGTGTTCGTTCTGGACCCTGCCGAGGCGAAGATGCTGCACTCAATCGAGTTCTTCGGCAAGCCAATCGGCGATTATCTCCAACTTTCTCTTCTGGAAACGGCCCACCTGCAGGCCAGAGGGCTTATCACGGTCAAGAACGCGGACACCGGCCGCACGATTTCCCAGGCCAAGTTTCTGGAAATGGCCAGAAAGTCGCAGCACGACTTAGATATGCGGCTTCAGGTTTACAACGACCTGAAAGCCCAGGGAGTTCTGGTCAAGACCGGTTTCAAGTACGGCTCGCACTTCCGCGCCTACGTGGGAGACCCGGACGACCACCATGCCAAATACCTGGTGCACGTCCTGCCGGAGAAGTTCGTAGGAATGTGGGCGGAAGTGAGCCGCGCAGTGCGACTGGCTCACGGCGTTAAAAAAGATATTTTGCTTGCGAGAAAGGTCGAGAAGGACGACGTTGCGGAATATTTGAGGCTGAGAAGGATAAGGCCTTAGGGTTGATTTTCGCTGTATTTTTCTTTGAGCATATTGTAGGTTGATTCGGAGATGTGGCCTTCGGCAAATCGTGTTTCCAGCTCACGGAGTAGTTGGGCATTTTCCTCAGATATGGGCGGTTCGGGGACTTCACTTTCAATTACAGAACTTGGTGGAGGTGGTGGCAGAGGAACTGTCCCGGTTTCGACTTCTTCCGGCGATTCATCAGGTTTCTTCCGCATCTTCAAATAGAGAGCCAGAGCAACAATAATAACAATAATCAATAGAATCCACCAGTACTCACCGAATCCACCACCCTGGCTACTCACAGTCACGATAATCGTATCTGTATCCTCGTTTCCTGCGGCATCTGTAACATTCAGTGTAACCGTGTAAGCGCCGACAGTCCAGAATCTG
>DAOVAY010000035.1 GCA_030670795.1 Methanobacteriota archaeon
GATCAGACCCGTGGCTGGTTCTACACATTGCTGGCCATTAGCACTTCCGTATTCGGAGACACGTCATTCCGCACCTGCCTGACCCAAGGTCTTATCCTAAACGAGGAAGGCCTGAAGATGAGCAAGTCCAAGGGCACGGCCATCGACCCGTTCGAGCTGATGAACGAACACGGCGCGGACACGGTTAGACTCGCCCTGTTCACGGTCCCCTGCTGGACATCCACCAAGTTCGGCGAGACCAATCTAAAGGAGGCGAAGAGCAAGGTCGTTACAACATTATGGAACGTATACGCCTTCTTCGTTTCCAATGCCAATCTGGACGGGTTCCGGCCTTCGGAAGCGAAAGAATCGGACAACCTGCTGGACCGCTGGATACTCTCCAGGCAAAACACCACCCTCGGCGAGGTGAAAGCGGGTTTCGAGAACCTGGAATTGCATAAATCGGTCCGCGCTTTATTCGAATTCGTGGACGACCTGAGCAACTGGTATCTCAGACGGTCAAGACGAAGATTCTGGACGGACGAAGCTCCCGAAGAAAAGCTGGCGGCCCATTCGACGCTTTACAAAGTACTGTGCGAAACCTCAAGGATGATCGCCCCGATAACGCCCTTCCTAGCTGAAAGTATTCATCAGAACCTGACCGTTAAACATCAGCCCGAGGCAAAAGAGAGCGTGCACATGACCGATTATCCAGTTCACGACCCTGCGAAGACGGACACCGCTCTCGAAGAAGAAATGGCGCTGGTCAGGAGAATAGCCGAGACCGGAAGGCACGCCAGACAAACATCGGGCATCAAGCTGAGACAGCCGTTGGGCAAGGCCGTCTGCGTACCCGAAGCCGACCTTTCCAAGCAAAGCAGCCTGATACTGGAAGAGGAACTCAACGTCAAGGAAATTACAGTCTCGAGCGAGGCAAAGAAGCCCGAAGGGGAGAACGTCGCCACCGTGGAGGGTCAAGGCTTCACCCTTTACATCGATACAAACATCACGCCCGAACTAGAAAGAGAGGGAATAGCCAGGGACGTGGTCCGCCGCATCCAGAGCCTCAGGAAAGAACTCGATTTGCAATACGACCAGTCCATCGACATGGGATTCGACGGCGAGGCCGAGGTCGTCCAGGCAATCGAGGAGCACATGGACTACATCGCAAAAGAAACCTTAGCCGCGAGCATGAAAAAAGGCGAATTGCCGGAAGGAAAACCCGGCGAATGGAACATACAAGGTAAGACATTAGCAATTTGGATAGTACCGCTTGAAAAATAGATAGGATATTAGGTTCCAAGCAGACTTACCAGTTGAATTTTCGAGCAGGCTTACCAGAGGTTCTTTTTCCCAAGTGTTTTTCTTTGCCGACGGTAAGCCGGCGCAGAAAATTCTCCAAAGAAAAAGACTTCAGAGCAAGAGACTGGCCATCTGGATTGTGCCGCTTGGGAAATGAAATGTGGGTTGTGGATTGGTGAAAGTCCCGGCCAGCAGGCAAAATGTAACAGAGAAAGTCTTAACATAACTTTTTATGTAACCATATATTTTCCATAGATGGTGGAAACCGTTGAACTGCATCTCTTGTAACAATCCCTCCGGAGAAGGGCTTCTCTGCGAGGCATGCGCGAGCCAGGATGACGAGATTGCATTTTCGAGATTCACTTTGATAGGAGAGTCCTTATTCACTGAAGCAAGAAGGGCAAGCGCGGTCAGGATGCTAATCGGTCCGTCCGTGAAAGGCAATGTCCGCTTCGAGGCTCTATCATCCTTGGACGAGGAAACAGAAATCGTCCGAGGTCGGGTCGAGAGGGGAAAGGAGATTGAGGAACTGACGCCGAGAATCGAGAGGATGATGCTCCACACCGGTATCCCGGAGGAACTGGAGGTCGAGCAGGAGCTACTGGTTTCCAAAGAGGACGTCGAGGGTGCGAAAGACATTTTAATCCTGACCGAAGACATGCGAAAACAGGCGAAGGTCAACTTTTCCCCGCGGCTTGAGACGCTGCTCGGCAACACCGCCTGGCTGTGCAATCCCGTGGTGGGCAACAGAAGGGCCATCGACCCGGATATCAGAAAGGACATTTTGAAGAAGTACTCGGACATGGCACTTCGATATTACGACCAGTCATTGGATATTGACCCGTCATACCTGCCAGCGCTGAGGAATCGGGCCATGGTCCTGCACTCGGTCGGAAGGGTTAAAGACGGCATTAACAACAGCGCGGAATACCTGAGGAAGAATCCGAAGGATGCCGACATCTGGAGCCTGAAAGGCGCCGGGCTGATGAGCATCGGGGAGAACGAGGACGCGCTCAGAAGTTATGACAATGCATTAAAGCTCTCTCCGCAGAGCCATAAAATCTGGACCCAAAAAGGATTGGCCCTGATCGGTATAAGAAAGTTCTCGGAGGCCATAATGTGCTTTGACCATTCGATAAAGCTGGAAGCCCACAACCCGGAGGCTTACGACGCGAAAGGGGACGCGCTCACCAAACTCGGTCAGATTGACGAGGCCGTGGAATCGTACGACCTGGCGAAGTCCTTCGTCCCGAGACCCACCTTCATCAGCCGACCTGAAACGGTCCCGAAGGTGCCGGAACCGCCAGAGAAGCCGGGCGTTCCAAAGGAACCGGGCGTTCCAAAGGAACGGGAAGTGCCTGTTGAGGTAACTCCCAAAGTGCCAAAGGAGGAGGAGCTGGAGAAGGAATTCGAAGATTTGGATGAAATCGAAGAATTGGAGGTTCCGGAAGAAGCCGTACCTGAAGAACCGATTTCCGAAGAACCGGAGATTCCCGAAGAAATTAAACCGGTTGAGGAGGAACCGCCGGAGCCAGAGCCCCCCGCTCCCAAGCCGAAATCCCTGGCAGAGGTCCTGGCGGGTTTCAGTGAGGATGAGGAAGAAGATGAAGACATGTTCCCGGACGTCGTGGACGTGCCCGTTTCGGACGAGTCAAGATTCGAAGACGTTTTGCCCAGCGAGGAGGTCGAGGCGGAGATTCCCGAAGAGGATGAGGACGACGAGGTCGGCGAAATCGCCCATGAGATAGATTTGGAAGAGCTGAAGATGGAGGAGGAGCTCGAAGAGGCACTTCTGGAAGAGGCCGATATTGAAGCGGAAGATGAGCTGGACCCCGAGGATGAGGCGGTGGAGAGGATCCAGACGTTAATAGATAAGGAAGATTACGAAACCGCGCTCTCTTACTGCAATACCATTCTGAAGTTCAAACCGGATAACACCGAAATAATAGCCATGAAGGGCGCTTTGCTGCTGTCCCTTGGAAGGAGCGATGAAGCCCTCAAATCATTCGATAGTGCGTTGGGCATAGATCCTGATAGTTATACGGCTTTGCTCAACAAGGCTGACGCATTCTATGAGGCGGACGATTTCGACGCCGCCCTGGAGATGTATGATAAAGCCCTGGAACTGAAACCAATGAGCATTGAGGCCTGGCTTGGGAAGGGGCGCAGCCACTTACATCTGGACAACTACGAGGATGGCATCATATTTTTCAACGATATAATAGAGAACGAGCCGAACAACATCGATGCCTGGCTGGGCATCGGCGATTGCTTCTTTGGCCTTGAAAGAATTGACGATGCCTACAAGTGTTACGAAAAGGTCAATGAAATTGATTCAGATGAGGCCGAGGCATGGGCGAAGAAGGGCGATGTTTTGGTGGCCAAGGACAGGTGGGGCGGTGCTTTGCAATTCTATGACAGGGCCATTTCACTGGATAATGAATACGAATATCCACACCTGAGAAAAGCCGAGATATTAATGGAACGCAGAAAATACGACCAGGCGAACGAAATGTTCGCAGAGGTGCTAAAGTTCTCCCCAACTGACCCTGACGCGCTGTGCGGTCGGGCTGAGATATTGGTCCTGACGGGCAAGTGGGGCGCGGCCATCCAGAGTCTGAACGAATTAATCAAGCACCATCCAAAGCTTCCAAAGGCATGGGCCCTGAGAGGGGACGCCTACAGAATGGACGGTCATATCGAGGATGCTAGAAACTCGTACGACAAGGCCCTTGAACTCGATATCAAGAGCGCTAAAGCATACATTGGAAAAGGCCTCTTGATGTTAAAGCACGGCGGCTATCACGAGGCGATAAAATTATTCAGAAAGGCGCTGGAAATCATCCCGGAGGATGCCATTACCTGGCGGCATCTCGGCAATGCCCAGAAAGAGGTGGGAAAGGAGAAGGAGGCAATCAGAACCCTGCAGAAATCCGTTGAACTCGGAGATCATATCGCAGAGAATTTTGTTTCCCTGGGGATCGCGTTACATGAGAGCGGGAGATATGCAGAGGCCATCGATAAATTCAATAAAGCCATCAAGCTCGAGCCCGGCTTCGAGGAGGCAAATAGATGGATGCAGCAGAGCCTGAAGCGACTGGGGAGGAAAGAATGATGCTCGGCAGCGTTTCTTCCGCCAATCGACTGATGGACATCGTAAACGGGCTCGACAAAGAGGATTTCCTTGACATCACTTCAAGGCTGCTGAAAAGTATGCAATTCAACATACTGGATTCAAAATCCACATCGAAGGGTCTGGACTTCGAGGCGACAAGGGAGGAGGACAACCAGCTGGACGTCTATTTCATACGCGCCAGACGCGGGACAAAGAAGATAACGCCCGACGAACTCCAGAGCGCGGTCGGAAAGAAAAGAAGAGGCGTGGAAATGAAGCCGGTATTCATTTCGACGGCGGGTTTTACGGAGGAGGCTGACAAGTACGCGAACCTGCTCAACGTAAGCCTTGCAGACGGCGAGAAACTAAAACTTCTTCTTCAAAAATTCGACTTCGAGGACGAGCTGGAGAAGGGCGCAAAGAAGAAAGTACTCGAGGAAGAGGGAGACCGTTTTCTGCCCAGCATCGACGAGCTGGAGAACATGATGCAGTGGGGCAATGACTTCTACGCCTCAGGTAATTTCCAGAAGGCGATAGAATATTTCGACAAGGCTCTGGAACTCAAATCGAGCTACGACCTCGCCTGGATGATGAGGGGCAATGCCCAAAACGCGTTGGGGCGATTTGAGGAGGCCGTGGAATCTTTCAGGGGCGCACTGGACGTCAACCCGGAGAACGTGGAGTGCTGGTACAACCTAGGTGCCACCTTCTACAACCTCGAGAAGTATGATGATGAAATTCAATGTTATGACAAGGCAGTGGAGATAGACAAGAACTTCACCAAGGCCTGGAACAATAAGGGAGCGACGCTGCATCAGCTCGGAAAGTATGACGAGGCCATACTCTGTTATGACAAGGTGCTGAAAAATGAGCCCGATAACGTTAAAGTGTTGAACAACCGCGGGGTTGCGCTGAAGCATCTGGAGAAGTTCGACGAGGCTCTGGATTCATTCGACAAGGCCATCAGGAAGCGGGAGGATTACATCGATGCCTGGCTCAACAGAGGCATATTGCTCTATGAGATGGACAATCATGTCGATGCGGTAAGGTGTTACGATAAGGTCCTGGCCAAATGGAAGAGCCCAGAGGTCCTGTGCCAGAAGGGCACGGCCCTCATCTCCCTGGAGAAGTACAAGCAGGCGGTGGATACTTTCAATTTGGCTCTGAAAATGAAACCCGGCTGGGACGTGGCCCTCGATGAGAAAGACAAGGCCGAGGGCATGATGAGACAGAAGAAAGAGGATATGCTCGAGAGAGATGCCGAAGCTGCCAAGAAACTCGACGAAACCGGAAGAAAAGCCGGGGAGACGGAGAAGGCCTTAACCGACGATTTCAGGGAAATGGCCGGAGAAGACGAGGTTGTAATAGAGCTGGCCGGCTGTCACGATTGCGGCGGCCCTCTAAGCCCTGAAGCCGCCTTTTGCTCAAGATGCGGGGCTAAGGCGAGAAGACCTGAGCCATCCCTCCCTGCCGCAGAAGAGGAGGTTGATTATTATTCCTGCTCGGAGTGTGGTGCGTGGGTATCTGACAGTGATATCGCATGTCCCGATTGCGGGGCAGACCTGACCGACGAGGATGAGACGCTTCTGGAAGCCATCGAAAAGGAGACGGAGCTTGTTGAACCGGAGATGCTCCCGCCCGGTGAACCTCCTGAGTTGGAAGCCATCGAGGAGGAAAAGGCCATAGAACGCGCCCTGGACCAGGAATCACTTCTGCTCGAGAAGAGCCGGCTGCTCTCCGGAATGGAGAAGTACGACGAAGCGCTGAAAAGCCTCGAGGAGGCGCTGTCCATCAGCGACAGACCCGCGCTGTGGCTGGAGAACGCCAACCTGCTGGCCCTCATGGAGCGCTATGACGATGCCCTTGACCTTTACGATAAGGTTCTGAGAACCGATTCAAACAACCTGGCAGCACTGCTCAACAAGGAAACGGTGCTGTTGGCAATACTCGATTTCGAGAAAGCCGCCAGCCTCAACGACAAGCTCGTCAAACAGACCCCGGAAGAGCCCATAGTCTGGGTAAGACGCGGCAGTCTCCTGCGCAAGGTTGGCAAAACCCAGGAGGCAATTGAGTGCTTCGAGCGCGCGATCGAACTTTCTCCCAATCTGGCCGAGGTATGGAACGCGGAGGGTGCGGCCCTTCTCAGCCTGGAGAAGTACGACGACGCGGTCCTTTGCCTGGACAGGGCCATTCAGATAGACCCGGACTTTGCCGAGGCATGGTGCAACAAAGGAGCGGTGACCCTGGCCGACGGGGACGCGAAAAAGTCGGTCCAGTACTTCGACAGGGCGATAGACATCGACGACGAGTATGCACTGGCATGGGCCAACAAGGGCGCCGCTCTTTACGAAATGGGGCGGTACGAGGAGGCGGTCGAATGCTTCGACGAGGCTTTGACGGTTTCCGAGGAGATACCGCTACTGAACGATAAGGGCTGGGCTCTGCTGAGCGACGACAAACTCGACGAGGCCATTAGAACTTTCGACAGGGTCATCACCCTTGACACCGAGTCAGCCGAAGCCTGGAACGGCAGGGGCGTTGCCTTTTCGCGAAAGGGCGAGCTGACCGAGGCGTTCGACTCCTTCGACAGAGCACTGGCCATAGCCCCCGAATTCGAAGATGCAAAGAGTAACGTTGATGCGACCAAGCGCAAGATAGAGGGTGCCGCGGAGCCTGAGGAAGCAGAGAAACCTGCGGAAGTTGAGGAACCCAAGGCGCCTGTTGAAGAAGTAAAAGAAGAAAAGCCAGAGTTAAAGGAAGTAGTGGAAAAGCCGAAAATTACGAAGAGGAAAAAGGGCAAGAAACTACCGAAGAAGATGCCGGAGCCCGTACCCGAACTCGCAGAGGCAATAGAGGCCGCTGAGGAGCTGGAGCAGGAAGAGCTGGCCGCGGAGGAATACAAGTGCGATACCTGCGGTGCCATAGGCTCGATAGACGACATCTTCTGCGAGAAATGCGGCCAAAAATTCACAAGAGACATGAAGGAGGAGGCAGTGGAGAAAGAGCTGGTGGATGTGCTGGGCCCGGAGGTGAAGGACGTCGCGGAGAAGGAGCCAGCCGAGAAGAAAAAGCCCGAGAAAAAGAAGGCGACCAGAAAGAAGGTTAATAAACCCAGCAGAGAAGAATTCGCGGAGGAGCTGGCGAAAGTGCCCGGCGTGGGATTCTCCAAGGCAGAGGCCGTCTATGACGCAGGCTATGACACCGCGAAAAAGCTAAAGAAGGCCAGCGCCAAAGAACTGGCTGAAGTTAAAGGAATCAGCGAGGGCCTGGCGAAGAAGATAAAGAGACGGTATAAGTAGGATTTTTACCAGTCAATGCTTTCAGTAATTAATCACAGTCCAAACTGTATCAGCTGTGACCTCAATCCAGAAACCCACCTGATTGAAGAGAAAGACGTCGCCTGCTGCTGGTCTAATATTGTAAGGTTCGTTATAATCGTGTATTGTCAACGAGCCCGGTACATAGTTGGTGCAGTTTGCAATAAGGTCCAACTCTATATCATCCGTGTTCTTATTTCGTACTGGATATGGACATGGTACAAGATTCCAGCCAGCATAACAGTCAATGCTCATGTTAGAGACATAACCTGCTGTACATAATCTGGGATTGCCGTTAATGCGCAACCAAAATCCCATCTCGTTGGTAATGTCTGTGAGGTCATTCTTGCTATCTGGTCTCCCCCTCAGATGGGAAATCCACCGTTGGGTCGGTGCATCCCATGCCAAAGCATATTCCCCCTGTTCGGGCAAGCCAGTACCCTGAAGTACATGTGGTAATGAAGTATCACTCTGAACCAGGCAGGAACCCAATAACCACCAGGAGCTTTGCATAGGGTTCATAATCCTGCCTAATTTGGCTGCCTGTATCAATGTTCTTGTCTCATAACCTGCTGTATCATAAGTCCTCAGTTGGTAGCAGTAAGAGAAACCGTTATCCGCTCCTCTATTGACATGTACATAGCTAGTCGTGCCTGATGGAATAACAGCGGTATCAAGCCATGCATAAGTGTCTCCTGTCGAATCCCAACCGTTCGTTATAAACCATATCTCATAGTGATCCACATCGGGAGATGTGGACGCATCCCAATATATGGTAACGTCATCAGTGGCAGAATATGTAAGTTCCGCATGTACATTGGTGGCTGGTTTTGGGGGAGTTAAATCAATATCATATAATTGAAAGTCAACAAAGCAATTGTCCGAGTCATAACCGTTAGGCGTCCTTTTGATGAACCAGCCCAATGGCGGAGCTGGGGCATCCACCAATATGGTATTGTCCGGCACTTGATTATCATTTCCATATTCCACCCGGTCTATTGTAACATTGTTGCCTTCGGCGACATTTGGGTCAGTGTTGATCCAGACCAGCTTTAACTCGTCGGCAGCCGTTTCCAGGAATCCTCCCGCGCCAAGGTCGACAAATGATAATCCTCCCACATCGATGGTTCCGCTCAATGTTACAGTTGCACCATCGTAACCGTTTGTGCTACCCGGAATATCCTTCTGGAGAAAATAATCATCAAGGTTTACCGCTGTCCAGTGACGATTGAACAGAACCACATACTGTGAGCCAAAACCATCGTCCGTGCAAATCTCATTGATCTTTAATTCCGCGGGTGTATCATTAGATGTATTAAAATAGAGGTCAAATGGATCCATTGGAGATTCATTCATTACGTAATCTTTTGTTTTATTCGCGTAATAGAGATCGCCTCCATCGTCATATTCAAAAATAATCAAATCATCATCGACCCCGCCTTCTTTCAGGTTAAAGGTTTCAATCCAGTCACCATCAATTTGAAGGTTGAACCATCCGTCTGGTAGACAATAATATGCACCGTACTGGGTGCCGTCAATCCAGGCTGTAATTTCATCCCCTCCGAAGAATAAAACACCGTCAAGATATGCTTGCCCCCAAACATTCATAGTGCTGGGAGGCAAGGGTTGGGGTAATGGTTTACGGGATGAAATAACTCCACACGGTATAATCAACATTAAAGCGAGCATTATCGGCAACAGCAATCGCCTACTCTGGTATTTCCGTTTCACCTCTTCCACCTGTTAATGACGTATAGGGATTATTATCTTAAAGGGTTTTCGTTACCAATTAATGGTCCAAGTAGTATCCGAAGAAACCTGAATCCAGTAGGCTTCTCCCGGCTGCATCATGTAACTGCCTGCCAACGGTGTGATTTTGTATGCGGCCGCGGCGCTATAGCCGTTTGCGGCCATGAATTCGGGCACACCGGAAAACGCATTCGTCACGCTTCTCTCATTTTGTCCAGGATAGCCGACGAGGTTCCAGCCGGCTTTCAACGGTATGGCTGTTGAGACGTCGTAATCGCCGTGGAACGTCAGGTCTCCGTCTCCCAGGGCTGTGATTCTTATCCAGAAGCCCATCGTATTGTCAATGTTCAAAAGCGTGTTCAGGGAGGCAGGCTTGAAAGTGGCGTATGATTTCCACTCGCCTACAGAGCCCGTGTACACATAGGCATATACCAGGTCCCAGTTGGTGTTTCCGTCGCCCCAGCTGTCGTCCAGCACGTTCACGATGTTAGTGTCGGTCTGGATCAGGGGTACCGATATGAAGTTCCAGCCCAATTGCATGGGCGCGTTGAACGTTGTCGCAGGAATGTAATGGATTTCGTCGTTTCTCGTGGCCTTCTGACTGGATATGATGTTTTCCTCATGCCAGACGACCTGAGGTCTTCCCGTATCCCCGATGATGACTGCCGGATTATGTGCAATTGTAGCATCGTTCGGGTCAGGCCAGCTAATGACTATATCGTCGTTGATGCCGGTCCACGTGCTCGGGTCCATTGGGTCGGACGTCTGCGAGATGTGAATCTCCTGAGAGCCCATGGGTGATTTGTCATCCACTTCCGACCATATAGCCACTACATTTTGTCCCCAATCCGAGGTGGCAACAACCGGATACCAGACATCGTTTCCGTCCGGGAAGCTGATTACCGTGTCCTCCACCTCGCCGGTGAAGAATTGGCCGTTGTCGAATGAGCCGGAATAATAGACTTCCCATCCGATCGGGCTGCCCTGGTCCCAGACAACGTGAATGAAGTCACCTCCAGCGGCCACCCTGGCCCTATACACAAAATTCGAGTCAGTATCGATGAAACTTATCGGCCTTTCCGGTTCCCAGTTGTCGCCGAAGTCTTCCGACCTAACGTAGAACACCTCGCTGGTTCCTGTGCTGGGCTCGTCCTGAGTCCAGACCACGTGCACGGACCTGCCGTCCACTCTGGTCACCCCGATATCCGCCTCGTATGCATACTCCTGGGAGCCACTGTCGCTTATCATAACGTCCCCTGACATAGCACCTGTCCAGGATGTGCCTTGATCGAACGAGCGGGAATACATGACCTCCATTTGGTCTCCGCCGTAGAGCTCGCTCCACACTACATGGAGGATTATCGGGTTGGTGCTAATGGCGATTCTGGGAGCGTTGATCCAAGGGGCGTCCAATCCGTTCCCCTCTCTCCAGCTCACGAGGATATCACCGGGACCGTCGGAGCCCGTCCAGGTTTTGCCGTTGTCGTCCGACCTCGAATAATGTACCTCGTATGTCATATCGGCATATGCCTGCTGCCAGACTACGTGAATGATACCTTGGGGGTCAATGGCTATTGCAGGGCAAGTGGCATCTCCGGCAGCCATGTTTTTTCCAATGCTCGTGTCGCTGATTATTCTGTCCCCCTCATGTTCCTCGTCATTGCTCCATTCCAGGCCTCTGTCGTCCTCCGACATGGAATAATGTATCTCGAAATATGGGTCTGCAGGCGTTTTATTCATCTCGCTCCAGACCGCGTGAACCGTACCCTCGTTAAAGCTGCCCGCCGGAGCCGCCGCGATATCAGGGGTTGTGGCATTGTAAAGCCCTGGCTCGTCGTCAAAACTTATTATGAAATCCCCGTCGTCCGCCCAGACCCGGGGTTCCTCCAGTCCGGGATTAGCCATGGGTGACGGCTGAACGTTCGGGTTAATCTCCGTAACATCTACATCTACCGGAGCACTGAAATCGTTGGAGGTTACCGGCGCACCAGCCATTGAGGAAAAAAACATGGCTACGATGCAGATGGATAAGCATATACCCACTCTTTTAAAATTCTTCCTGCCCATACTTACACCACTGTATGATAGATATGAAATATCTTAGATAAATACTTTTACATTTGGAAGGTAAAAAAAGGAATATGCTCCCATCGGGATTCATTGATGAGCAGAGCTCATCATACTCGCAACGAAAATCGTTGCTCGTGAACCTTCGGTTCAAACCCCTGGCAATAGCATTTTAGAAAATAAAATATATGCTCCCATCGGGATTTGAACCCGAGTCGTGGGCTCGAGAGGCCCACATGATTGGCCACTACACTATGGGAGCTTTTGTTGGGCTGATACAAGTGAATTATTTAACAGTTACTTCCGTAACTCAGAAATAACCTTCGGGAACGCCTCAGCAAACCTCTCCACACCTTCCCTCGGCACCGAGAACGATGTCCTGACAAATTTGTTTCCGAATCTTTTCGAAACATAGTTGCCAGACCTTATGAATACGTTGTGCTCGAAGAGCATTTTTTCCTGCACGTCGTCGGGGTCAATGCCCGTCTGGCTAATGTCGATGACGAACATGTTGGTCTTGGAGGGATAGACCGGCAGGAATGCGCCTTCGATCTTATCCACCGTGTCTTTGATGAGCTGTTGGTTCTCAATAAGTTGTTGTCGGAGCGGGGGAAGCCATTGTCCGATTGTTTCCAGCGCGGCCAATGCCGCCCTCTGTGCCAGTACGTTCACGCTGAGCACGTTCGTGTTGTAGGGGAGGATCTTTTCCATAAGCGATTTGGGCGCGGCCAGCACGCCGATTCTCATGCCAGCCAGACCGCAGTTTTTAGAGAAAGTATAACTCACGATCGTGCGCTCGGGCACATACTCGTACGTCCCCACCGGCTCGCTGAAATCACGGTATGTGATGTCGTCTATCACTATCAGGTCGTGTTCCTCGGCCAGCTCGCATATCGCCTTCACCTCGGAGCGGTCATAGGCGGTCCCCAATGGGTTTATCGAATCGATGAGGAGCATCATTTTTGTGTTGCCGGTTATCGCCGCTTTAATCTGCTCGACGGTCATCTTCCAGGGCGGCTGGTATATGGGCAGCTCAACGAGTATTCCGTCCGATATCTCGACTTGATGATGAATGGGCATGAAGCTGGGGTCGGTGCATATGACCTCGCCCCCTTTGGGCAGCAATGCCCTGAAGAGGATGTATAAGCCCTCGATGCCGCCGTTTGTCAATAATACCTGATAATCCCCTGGAAGTGTCAGATGCGCGGATATGGCCTCGCAGAGCCCGAAAATTCCGCGGGCACGGGGGTAGAGGTTGTACTCGCCCTCCTGAACCGCTTTCAGAATTGCCTTGTCTATGAATTCGGTTATGGGTATCTGATTGGTGTTCTGGCTCATCCAAACTATGTCCTTTGCATGCTTGTGTGCATAATCGAAGGGGTCCATCACGCCGGCGATAGCAAAACCTGGAAAAATAGGTTGCGGTCGGTTTAGCTCTTATACCTCTCGTAAAAAATCTTGCCTTCCGGTCGGGTGTCTTTTGGAGGCAGATTTTCAGCAGAATAGCCTATCGGGAGGATCGCCTCGGGCGAAAAATGTGGCGGGATATCCAGCAATTCTCTAAGGAATCCGGTGTCCGACGGAGTATATGTGAGCGAGGCCAGACCATCATTTTCTATGGCAAGTATAATATAAGAAATGGCAATCCACACTGACTCCAGCCAGTAGGGATTGGTTGTGTCACCCGCGATAACGAGGAGTACTGGTGCCTCGGTGAGAAACGGTTTTTCCCAGGTGATTTTTTTAAAATCAACAAATTTTTTGACTTCGGTTTTTACACTTGAATGAAATTCGCTCTCGGCAGTTTCTGCCCCCGTTCTGATTCGCTGCTTTGCTTTTTCATCCGTGATCACGATGAATGCGTAGGGAAGAACATCCAGACCGGACGGAGGAAGTGTGGCAGCCTCCAATATTCTGTTCAGGCTCTCTTCGTTGACCGGCTTGGAGAGGTATTTTCTTACGGTGCGCCGTCTCCGCATGAGGTCGATGAGTTCAGTTCCCATATTGTCACTTCCAAGTAATGTCATAGATGTATCCTGATTCGACTTCGTCTGCCCGTTTCATATCCACGACTCCATCGTGCCCGGTCAGCTCAAGCACGCCCTGGAGGCGCCCTCTGATGAACTCATACCAAATGAAATCGCAATCCCAATCGCTTATATAGATCCGGATACTTTTATCTTCAATCACTCTCGCTGAGTATACCCCACCAGTATATTGTGTATCCTGACGTTTTGTAGTGATGAACACATAGACCGGATTCCTTCCCTTAAAAATGGTCCGCCAGCGAAAATCATTCTTTATCATCTCGCAACCCATCTGGTTCACTGCCTGCCCGTCGCTGTTTCCCAATTTCGTATTGATGTCGGTAAGTATGTTGCAAAACTCGGGGAACGAATACCAATCCGCCGGCCTATAATCCTTCTGAGCCTTCCCAAGTTTCTCAAGGCTCTCTTTTCCCCATTTCTTATTTACATATGCCAAAACATGATGGAATAGGTCGCCCTTGGCTTTGTTTTCCGACATAAGTGCTCATATCCTTGGTGTAGTGCTGAAGACCATCTTACACTGGTCGTTCCCCATTGCCACGCACTCTGTCTCTTCCCCGTTGAACCTTTTACCGTGCATCTCGCTGAGGAACCCCTCAAAATAACCTAAGAAATAAGCGTCAATGGGTGTGTCGCGCTTTTGACCGGTTGAGCTGAAGTACTCGCCTGAGGCAAAACCCTTGCTCGTAATGATTATGTCCTCTCCCAACTCCTCAATGGACATCTGGCCCCAGCCGATTGCCTGGGTCTCCGCGCATATGTATTGATAGAGCTTGACCGGGTCGTTTATAAACAGAGCGGTCTTTCCGTTTTTCAACAGATTATAGAATTTACTGCCGTAGATTTTGCCAATCCTCTTCAACACGGATGAAGCCGATTGCCCGACCAGGTTCTCAAGTTCGATATAAATGTTGGAAATAAAATCCGCTCTGGCCCAGATAACGGGCAGGTTGCCGAACTTTAAAGCCCCCGACTCAGGGTCAATCTTCGTGTTGTTTTTGTACAAATTCAACACATTGTTTGCTTCTTCTACCGAAACCTCTACTTTCATTACTATCGCCCCTTGAACTTCGCTTCTCGCTTCTCAACGAAGGCCTTCATGCCTTCCTTCTGATCTTCAGTTGAGAAACATAATCCGAATGCCTCTGCCTCCAGTCCGCAACCGCTTTTCAGGTCCAAATCAATGCCCTGGTTTATCGCCTTCTTCGCCTGCGAAACCGCAATCTCCCCGTTTTGTGCAATCTGACCCGCAAGCTTTTTCGCCTCCCCCATCAGCGCGTCCGGTGGAACAACCGAGTTCACCAGTCCTATTCTGTGAGCCTCCGCGGCGTCTATCATTTCCCCGGTGAATATAAGTTCCTTGGCCTTTGCCCTTCCCACCAATCTCGGCAGGCGCTGGGTGCCTCCGAACCCTGGGGTCACGCCCAGCTTCACTTCCGGCTGCCCGATTTTCGCCTTCTCCGATGCGATTCTGATGTCGCAGGCCATGGCCAACTCGCACCCACCGCCTAGTGCAAAACCGTTAATCGCGGCGATAACCGGCTTGCTCAAAGTCTCAAAGGCCTCGAATACCTCCTGGCCAAGCTGTCCGAATTTCTTGCCCTCGATGGCCGTCAAGGGCATCATCTCAGTGATGTCCGCACCGGCCGCAAATGCACGCTCCGCGCCAGTGAGTATTACAACTTTGACGTCCTTTTTTGCATCCATTTCCAAGGCAGCGCGTTTCAGCTCCTGAAGTGTCTCGATGTTCAGCACATTGAGGACTTTCGGCCTGTTGATGGTGATAATGCAGATGTCGCCTTCCTGGACGACCGTCAAATTCTTGTATTCACCCATTCGGCTCCCTCAATCTGTATAATCGTAAAAGCCTTTCCCTGACTTTCTTCCGAGGTAACCGGCCTTCACCATCTTGCGCAACAACGGGCAAGGCCGATACTTATCGTCCCCGAGACCGTCGTGTAACACTTCCATAATGAAAAGGCACGTATCCAGGCCAATGAGGTCGGCCAGCTCCAAAGGACCCAGGGGGTGGTTCA
>DAOVAY010000053.1 GCA_030670795.1 Methanobacteriota archaeon
GTAGGGATCGTCGAAGGCCAGTCCACTGTCGTGCATTGCGGGCGTTCCGGCAACATCTGCGCCGAATGCCCCCTGTCCGTCCGCTGCTCTAGATTGTGCTCCGAATGAGACGTTGATACAGATAGTGTAGTTTTGATCAACGCCGGTATGATTTATAAACCAGCTGTCCAGGGTGAATTCGCCGGGTCCCGCTCCGGGATAAGTTAATACCGCGGTGCCCGGGGCCGCGACACCTTCGTTCCACGTCACATTGAAGCCTCTTGTCCTGTGAACGTCATCTTCTAGAGGCGGAACCAACGACGCTACGCCGTCATCGTACCATGCAGCCAGCTCTATCTGGACATTATCGGTACCGTCATAGAATTGGTCTAAGCCGGAAGCGCTGTAATTTACCTTTGCCGCGAACGTGTAAATTTCGTCGCCAAATATCCTCTCATTCAACTTTGATGTCTGGGTAACGTCAGTCATGTCCCACATGTCGATGTCGAATATGTGTGGGAAGGCCGCGTTGAGTGTTATCGTTGTGTCTCCATTGGATGCAGAAAGAGAATTTTGGATGCCTCCGCTAGGTCCTACAATCAAACCGGAACTCGGGCTCGAATAACCTTTCACAGCTACGCCGTATAGAGGCCCGGTGCCACCGGGCAGATAATGGCTCATGTCAATCACGACATCGGTTCCCGCGTAATGATGATAAACGACTCCGTTGCCGCCGTTGTCCCCTACTATCACAGCCCTGGAACCGTCCGGATGCCAGTCAATATCGTGTATTATCCTTCCTGATTCGCGGTCTATTTCATCTGGCTGGTTTGCTCCCGTGAATTTCCAGACACCGTCATTGCCGGCCATCAGGGCGTAATCGTTACCCGCAGTAAGATAATCCGGACACCAGTCAACTGCGTGGATACTGTCCACAGAAATCCAGGAACCGCTGATTCTCGTGGCAGTAGTGTCGAAGGAGTCATCCAATTGATAACAGAGGGCCGCTCCGGTCGTCGTGTTCTCTCCCAGTAAATAATACTTGGATTGTTTATCCCAGACGGCATCGTAGAGCCTTTCCTCGGTTCCGAAGCCGGTGATTAGCATCCATCCCGAATTATATCTCCAGACGGCCTTGCCTTCTCCGGAGGGCGATTCACCGACCGCCAAGAACCTGCGGGTCGTAGCAGGGTCTGCCATTTCGATGCCGTTGATTATGGTGCTGGATGCACCGCCGAGACCTGTGAAAGAACCGTCGTAGGTGTAACCCCTTCCCGAGCCACCTGAAAGATTCCCAGCCAGAAACCACAGACCATCACCTGGATGATAGAACAAATCACGGAGATCGACGGAATCGCCGGGAGCACCTTCGTATGTCCATGCTCCAGTTGCTCTAGTATATCTGTAAACCTTGTTATCATAGCCAGTTACACCAAGCGCATAATCTCCGGAATCGTGCCAGGCGATTTCTTTCAGACCAGAATATGTGTAATCAACCATATAGATTACAAATGTGAAATCGCCAGGACCGACGCCGATAGGCGACCATGGACCCGCAAGGCCACCACCAGAGGTCATGCCCACTCCATCGGAATAAAGCTCATCTTTATCATACCACCAATCAAATTCCGTCGACATGTCTGATGTGTAAATGACCAATGCATATCTGGTGGATGCCACCAAACTCATCGGAGAATCGAACTCGATTACTTCCCAGATGCCACTCGTTAGCGTTGATGCAAGTACTGATTTTCCAATTCCCATAAGCGTGTCTGGGTAATCCAGTGGTGCCGTATAAATTGCAAAAATCAAATTTCCCGGTCCGGCGATGCCATCCAGTAAAACCGAGATTGATGTGATATCTCCAGTTATAGATGGAGTAAAAGATTGAGATGCCCAAACCATTTGATTGAAATCCACAAATAAAGAATCCGAAGTCATCTGGTATTGATTCATAGCCTCAACAGCAAGAGGATAGCCATCATTCTTCACTTCAAAAGGTCTGGACGAATCTTCAGCAACGACATTAAAACTTATCATTCCGAACGCTGTGCTCACCATCGCTAATGTTATTGCGATTGCGAAGATTTTTCTCGTTTTTCCCACGTTCAATTCTCCTATCCACTTTCCTCCTATGCCTCAATTGTAAACGTGATTGTAGCCTGATAGATACCCTCCGATGTAGCTGCCGGCACGGTCGCGTACCATTGTATCTGTGTCGGTCCGGAATAGAAGTTGAAGTCCGAGCCGTACGGACCGTGCTGGGTTGTCCCGTTTTGAGGAGCCATAATTGCGCCCGCTGCGGATGAATTACCCCAGATAACCAAATCTTGGTTTGCGCCTGCGAATGGAATGCCGGCGGGGTAATAAGCATAGTTGATCTCGCTCGTCGCATTTGTCATAATCAGGTATGTCTGGCTTGCTCCGTCGACAGTTATGTTGATCCAGTTCGCGGTTATCTTGTCAGAGCCGCTTACCTGGTCTAGGTCCGCAATCGAGACGTTGACGTAGTACGGCGCGTTGGATGCGTAAGTAACCTGGCTCGGGTTGTTGAGGAAAACACTGGCACTGCCCGGCGGTGCATTTCCCGACGGGTTTCCGGCAGCCGAGATGTTAGCTGCCTTGTAAATTCCGAACTCCTCGTGCGATGAATTGTAAGCATCCGTGAACGTGTTGTCATAAATCGTGATGTTGAAGTTCCAGCTGTTCGGGTCGTCGAATGCCAGTCCGGTGTCGTGCATTGCGGCCGTTCCCGCGACGTCGGCGCCGAAAGCCCCGCCGCCGTCCGCTGCTCTCGATTGTGCTCCGAAAGTCACGTTGAAGTAGATGTAGTAGTGGTTGCCGGCGGCCTCGATGCCTGAGCTGTGCAAAACAAACTCGTTGGGCGCTCCCACGGGGTACGTCATGGTGCCTGAGTCCAGGCCAACTCCCGCACCCTCATTCCATACCGCGCTGAATGCCCTAGTCCTGTGCTGGTCGTCCCCGGTCGGCGGATTCGACTCTGTTGCGCCGCCGTCGTCGAACCAGGCCGTCAGATTAACCCTGACATTATCGCCGCCGCCGCTGTAGAACTGGTTCAAACCGGAGGCCGTATAGTTGACCTCGGCGCGGAACACGTAGGTTTCCTCGCCATAGACTCGGCTGTTCAAGGTGGACGCATTGAGGGGGTCGAACTTTTCCCACATCCAGAGGTCGAAAATATGCGGATAATTGGCGTTGAGTGTGATTGTTGAGCTCTGGTCAAATTCATTTGGTTTGATTTTGAATGCACTGGCACCGACAAGGAGAACTTCTGTGCTCGTTCCGATGTCCGGTTGATAGGCCGCTCCGTAAAGCTGGTGTCCGGTGAAGACTCCACCATAATCCGGAATTTGTGATACAAAGTTGTCTCCTGCATAATAGTGCCACACTTCAGCCCCGGAACCTGTGTTGCCAACGAAGATTGCTCTCGTTCCGGCATCGTTCCAGGTGACTGCTGTGTAATTTACCCCGCTCTCAACACCACCGGCATTGCCCCATGGGTTGAGACCTATTTCTAAATGCCAAGTATCATTATGAAGATTACTGCCGTCATCGCCTCCGAACAACACCGTCGTTCTCCTGTTCGAATCATAGACGATTGCATGGTTTGACCTTGCCATAGGTGATAGTGCACCATCCTCCTCCGACCATGTGTTCGTTCCCGTGTCGTATGTCCTTGTATCGCCAAGATAAATTCCACTTGCGCCGCCGAAGAGGATGACCTTGTTGTTTTCAGAATCATAGGCCATTGCATGACGATACCTTGAAGATGGTGCGGATGCTGGGTTTTCGTTGTTCCAAGTATTGGTTGCGACATCGTATGTCCATGTATCGCCAAGAGAAATTCCACTTGTGCCGCCGAACATCACGGTTTTATTATTCGCTGAATCGTAGGCCATTGCATGCCCATACCTCGATGATGGTTGGGTTCCTGGGTTCTCGTTGTTCCAAGTATTGGATGCGACATCGTACGTCCATGTATCACCATAATAACCACCAAGACCATCGCTGCCGCCGAACATCACGATTTTATTGTTCGCTGAATCATAGGTCATCGAATGCGAGTCCCTCGGCGATGGTGGGGCTCCTGGGTTCTCGTTGTTCCAAGTATTGGATGCGACATCGTACGTCCATGTCTCACCATCACAAGGACCAACACCATTATAGCCGCCGAACAGCACGATCTTGTTGTTTGCAGAATCGTAGGCCATTGCGTGGGATCGCCTCGGCGATGGTGCGGTTGCTGGGTTCTCGTTGTTCCAAGTATTGGATGCGACATCATACGTCCAAGTATCGTCCAAATAACCCCCATTCAAACCACCGAACAGCACGACCTTGTTGTTTGCAGAATCATAGGCCATAGCATGGTATTGCCTCGGAGATGGCGAGGTTCCGGGTGTTTGTTGCCTCCACGGCTCTGGGTTCATCAATCCGTATACAGCTCCGTTAGCACACACAAGGCCGAGCCCCTGTTGCCCGTTCCCCATGAGCGGTTCGTTGCTCCAGTCGATTGCGTTCAGCTCTGCGTCAGGGGCATTGGGAATGGTGTGCAGTGCGTATATTCCATTCTTCAATTCCCGCTCGGTGATGTAATACGCGACACCCCTGCTGATTGAATCATAACCTACAATAAAGAAATGTGTGCCGTTGAAATCAATGCCTTTCAACTTATCTCCTGCAGCCGGGCCGGTCAAGACGTTCCAAGCGCTTCCATTCCAATATCTGGCAGCTCCGGCATTTCCGACAGCTACGAAGGTCGCCGGTATTGAACCCGCCGCGACATCATTGAAGGCCAGCGATTTCATGCCGTCTATATTCTTATGAGTGCCTAAGACATCCGTAGCATAAACCGAATAGCCAAGATTAGTTGGAATATCGCCAACCACTATGAACGCATCATTTGTGTAGATGAGCAAATCGTCGATATGCCAGCCGGCAAAATCATTCAGGTCCGCATCCACGGAATCAAAAGTGAAATTGACCTGAACGTAGTTGCCAAGCCAGGCTGAAATATTTAGGTTTTCCTGGGTCCAGCCGGATGCAGGCGGGCTGTTGCTGTCCCAGTATTTCAACTGGTACCAACCGAGGTCCGTCGTGTTCTTGATCGAAACGTTCATTATGTCATGTCCGGGATTCCCGGGCTCGACATCGGCCCAGTGGCTGAAGACCAACCTGGACATGGTGGACGCCTCGGAAAGGTAGACCGGCGGCGTTACCAGGCTGCCGGCCACCCGGGAGCCGTCATTATAGCTCCCTGAAGGGTTGCGGCCGAACCACCAGATATTGCTGCCGCCGTATGCATTTCCATGTATTCTTCCGGAACCGGGGGTCGGCAAGGTGGATGGGTCCACCTGATGCCAGAATGGTGTTAAAGCGCTGTAAAACGATTCCGAAATCTCGCTGGCATTGAGAACACGGTTCCATATTTGAACTTCGTCGATAAGGCCTTTGAAGTGTCTGTCTCCTCCGAGGTGTTCTGCGATTTTAAGTTCACCCGAAGACGGACTAAATGGATAGGTCTGGCTGATCCTTTCTGTTGTATCTATGGTCATATTCCAATCTGAGCCGGACTTGGTAACTGTTATCATATGCCAATTATTATCATTCAGGTTTATGCCGGAATCCACATTGAAACCCCAAGCACCAGTGTCATAGTTGGCATGCAACCAGATATGGTTCCCGTTGGTGGCTATGTCGGCACCTCCGTAGGTAATCCATAATTCGATATCTGCTCCATCGTTACCTATGGCCAGAATAGAGTCGTGTCCGTTGATCGAGACCGAATCCCCAACAGGTTTTATCCAGAATTTTATGGAGAAATCAACGACCCCAAAATTCCATGGCGGATTGTTGCCCATGGTCACGTAGTCGTCCACACCGTCGAAGTGCAGTGCAGTGCCAGCCAGATAATCAACCCTCGTCGGCGCATTGCCGCCGCCATAGTCCGGCATCAGTGTTCCATCATTATCGTTCTGGCTGGAATCCTTGGCAATGCTTCCTGAAGCTTCCTCGAACTTCCATTCACCGATTCTCGACCCGTTATGCAGGATGTCCATATAGTCTTCATAAATATGCTTGAATACAGTGTTTGGCGGCATGGTGTAATTGTAGATAGCCACCTCGTCTAGGTAGCCCTGAAACTGCCTGCCAGGTATACTCCGGCCGATCTGGCTGGGTGTTGTACTGTCATTGTTTATGTCCAAAGATCCGATAAATTCGAAGTTCCCTTTGTATTCTCCGTTGATATAAATGTACCCAGTTTTAATGTCAGCATCATAGGTGTATGTCAAGAAGGACCAATCGTTAATGGGGACATAGAGGCCTGTGTACCAGTTCCACGTTCCTGCGCCTCCCCAATGCCAGATTTGAATTTCACCCATGTCGATCTTGAATTCGAGGGTTTGTCCGGATAGTGCCGCTTCTCCCACTCCGTATATCACGGCACCTGTAATATTTGCAGTTGGATATATCCAGGCTTCTATAGAATGGTCATGTATGTTAAATGTGTTAGGGATGTAATCTGTCTCCACACGGTCATCAATGCCGTCGAAATACATCGAATTGCCCGCAAAACCGCTAGGAATCCATGTCGGGACATTACCGGGATAGGTGGGCATCAGAGTACCGTTGAAATCGTTCTGGCTTGTGTCATTGGCCAACTGGCCCCAGGTCTCCTCGAATTGCCATTCGCCCATCATGTGAATGGTTTCGTTGTAGTAATCCAATATCTCCGAAATCGTCAGGGCGCGGTCATAAATTTTGACCTCGTCAACTTTGCCATCGAGATAAGCGGTGTAATAGCCGATTTCAAGGGTGCTTCTCATCCTGCCGGGATTAACACTGGATTGAGAAATTACGACATCGCCGTCAAGGTAGAAATCAACAGTTTCGGCTGTGTCATTGTACACCCAGGCAATGTGATGCCATTTGTTCAGGCTTACAGGGGCCGTATCCCGAGCCGATGATGAGGTCCCATCGTAGGCGAAGTAGCGTATCTCTCCGCCAGCCAGATTCCAGATTCCCCAGCCAGCCTGTGCTCCGGAATATTTGTTAACGATGCCGGCGGCATTGACATGACTGCTCAGATTGAACCAACAAGAACCGGTGAAAGAGCCCGATGTCAGACCTTCTACATTGTTAACCTCAACGTAGTCGGTCGGACTATCAAAATTAAGCGCTTTATCGCTCATCCCGTCTATCCAGCATGTGCCCAGATTTGCATTTATCAGCGTTCCGTGGTGGTCGTTTCCGCTGGTGTCATAAATGTCTGTGCCAGCACCCTCATCAAGTTTCCATTCGGCCACAAGAGGACTGCCTTCCGAGGTGTACCAGGCATCGGAAGTCCAGCCGTTTTGCCCTCCTTCCATATTGTCATACCAGATGAAGGGCTCGGTCTGTGTAACTGCATTGTAACTGTCTCCGGAGACGGTGGCAAGCGGGGCCCACGAGCTGTCGGCCGGGTCATGAAAATAGACAACGCCGTTGCCCGAAGAATCGTTGCCGACGGCAACCGCATACCCGTCCTGGGAGTGCCATTCGGCATCTCTGAAAGTCGCGTCCGGGCCGCCCACGTCTGTGAACAATCCGGCCTTGACAGAGCCGGGTATTGCCGAGAAACAGCAAAGTATCATTGCGAGGGCGATTGCACAGCTTAGCGATTTCTTCAACATGTTATCTCCTCAAATTTCCACGTAACCTATGGTGTACGTTATTATCGCCGAATATGTCCCCTCTTTGAGGGAAGCCGGAACATTGCAGGTCCAGTCAACGGTGGTTGTGCCACCTGGATTATCGTAATAGTTATAATTAGAGCCCCAAGGTCCATGGGCGGTCGTACCGTTTCCGGGAGAAGCGAGTTCTCCACCAAAGCCAGGCATTCCCCAGACGCACAACGGTGAATTGTCACCAGTGAAACTGGTAGCTCCATTAATCTGAGATGCGCCACCCAAACTGGCCAGACTATTTGTGTTGTCCACTTGAACAGACATTGCGGGTATGAACTCCGGCCCCACCTCCCCGTTCAAATACACATGTGGTATAGACACATTGACCCAATAGTTCGTATTTGTGGAATAAGTAATCGTGTTGGAACCCAGACTGACGCCGGCAGCACCCGGCGGAGCCATTCCGGAAGGATTTCCTCCTATCGAAATGGAAACCATTTTTTCGATTCCGAATTCACCGAAGCTGTAATTTCTGGCAACATCGTTTCCCGTGTCCACGAGCGTGACGTTGAAATCCCATGTGTTCTGACGGTCGAGCGAGAGGATCGGGTCTTTGTCGAAGGCCGGGCCGGCACCCATATCGCCATTACCGTCCGCGGCGAAGGTTTGCTGACCCAAAAATATAGGCAAATCCACACGATGGTGCGATTGCGTTGCATCCGTTGGGTGGTCCCAGATAATATTGTCAACAGCGGCCGCAATACCAATCTCAAGGTCTGGACTGGTCGGGAAATTGAGGTCATACTGACCAGTGCTTGGATAATAAGTCAGATTGAAAGCCAGATTTCTCAGAGGTTCTATCTCACCGGGATATTGGGAACCCCAACCTGTGCCATAACCATCCCACCAACCATGGACCTCGACTCTCAGCTGGTCCCAACCCGAAGAATAGTTGCCCTGCAATGTGAAATAGAACCAGGAGTCCGGGCTGACGACCATGTTATTTTTCGGGTTCATGCCTGTGTCGTTGAATCCTATCCAGAATAATTTAGGATACAGGTTCGAGGCGGAGAGGGTCGAGCTTTCATCTTTCAATTCGACGTTGACTTTAACGCCACCAGAGCCTGCACTCGGTATCGGGATGAACAACCACTTGGGACTTGATGGGGGTTTCATGCCGCAGGTATAAAATGTTCCCAGGGTGCCGTTGTCATGCCCTTCAATCAGAACAGGATTGGTATCGTAATATCTCCAGTAAGCCTGGGTGCCAGATGAAGATTGGCCGACGATGCCGGCTTCATTCCAGCCATCAGTATCCCAAGAAACATCGTAGAAAGTCCCCGGATTTGTACCAATCAGGCTCCAGCGCATTGAGCCATTGCCCCATTCATCGTAGGGCCAGATTTTGATAACACGCCCGTCTCCAGGGGTTCCTTTACCGAGCATCAATCCATAATCATGAAGTTCATTCCAGGCCACGCCATACATCTCCACACCTGAGGGCATTCCGAAGGGTATGTACAAATGACAATATTTTGATCCCCCGCTAAGAGGGACTTCATCTGTGTAGAAAATCCTAGTATCAGAAGAGGGAGTGAAATATCCCACAACATAGAATCTGCCATCATTGGAGTTGAAGTCCACACCGTTAAGTGAATATGTAGACAATGAACCTCCACTATCTATTTGCCACCATGTTCCCTCACTATAATAATACATGTAATCGAGTCCGGATCCCACACACAAAGGATTGCCATCATCATCGCATGACACGTCTGAGAATGAGTTTGTCATTGTTCCAAGACTCTGAAGTGAGGAACTTACCTCTGTGTCCAGCTTGTAAACGGTCTGGTAGCTGAAGCCACCGTCATTACCGCAAATATACCATGTGTCTTTGTAGGTGGTGGGGCCACCGCCGGTTGTGGTGTAAGTGATGTTCAGCATCGGTCTCCAGGCCGCGATTGTATTTTCGCGGGTGCCGAAGGTTTTCTTTGCACCCACGGTTACTTCATTTCCGATCACTATCCAACCATAATTCGTTGAAGGAGTATCGAGCATTCCTTGTACATCGCTCACCAAATCTGTCGGTGAACCGATTCTATAATGCACTCCCGCACTATCAACAGTTGCAGCGGCTGAGGGTGCGGCATCAAAGTCTCCGCCTGCGGTTGTCCAAGCTGTACCACCTCCGATTCCATCTGTCCAGTTATAACTCCAGGTACAATCACCATACTCTGCAGGGTCACAGCCATAGGAAAAGGTTCCGTCGCCAGCATATGTGAATGAATTGCCTTCGCCCCAGTCGTCTTGAAGGGTGTTAACGCGTATTGTTTGGGGGCCGGAGCTAGCATCACTGGTACAGAATAAGGTCAAATTCACGGCCGTGATAGTAGAGCCAGCAGGTATATTTCCGTCAACATCGAAGTGGAGAAGACCACGCATGACATAACCTTGAGTATTCATACCTGCACGGAAATCCGGTCCTATTCCGTTGGCTTCGTAGCCCTCGGTGCTGATTGTGTTATCTTTATCAGGTATAAGTGAAACGGTTGTTCCGCCACCGCCAGTCGCCGCACTGACACCAAACCAGTCCAGTGTCATGCCCATTATTTCATCCCTATCTGTTGTGGATAAGGTCTCGAGCGGGAAACCGAAGAACACTGATTTGAACACTCCGATGTCATAGCGGATTCCCATAGGGCGCCAGGCAGCACCACCATCATTACCATAGAAACTTATCGTGCCGGGGCCTGCTCTCAATTCGTCGTTTACACCGACTGGCGGCGGGGCATCATTCCAACCGCCGCCGTTCCAGTCAAGGTTACAGGTACCAATGCCGCCGTAAACGGCATCTCCAGACGTTTCGTTGACACTTGTATCATAATTCGATGAAATGTCCCATATCTTATCCAATCCGAAATAATCGTAAGCGAAATCTCCGGCCATGAAATTATAAGGTCCTTCCGTAGCTGATGTATATTCTGACCAATACGTGTTGGCCAGCATGAAGTTTCCGCCACTCGCCATATATGTGCCCACACTTGATTCATCGGTCGCGTCGAAGGGGCCTCCGGCCGGGCCCTGCATCCCTAACGCATCCATCTCTCTGTCCGGCACCCAGAACACAGCATCGTATCCGGACATTTCTCCGGAGGTCGGTTTTCCCTGAGGGGCTCCGCTATTTCCATAAACGTCCCAATAGTCTACCGTGGAGACTGAGTTGTTCTGAAGCGCCCAAACATAAAAATCGGCGGTTCCTTCATTGTAAGCGTCCGCATCGACCACCAGAACCGAATCACCGCCACCGCCAGCAGCAGGAGCAAACCAGTCCATGGTCCT